>DATIWA010000116.1:0-3504 GCA_035465515.1 Candidatus Limnocylindrales bacterium
TTTTCTGCGACGGCAAAAGGTTCACGAGGCTGATCTTCGTATCCTCAGGCTCGACATGTCTGAGCGGGTCCGGATGAGAGACAATGATCACCCGTACTTCTGCCACGGCATGCTTGTATTGCCGGGGCGGCGAGAGTGATACTTCAAAACCGATCGTGGTTTGCGCCCGAGATGCCAGCGCACGAGAGTTCCGCACAAGAAACTGGTCTGACTGCGACCCCAGCCAGAGCATATGGTACATCTGCAATTGCGCATTCAACTGCACCTGTTCAACCAGCAGGTCAGGACTCGAGACGCTGACGTTGGATGGGCCGCCAAGAGGAGCGGATGCCGGGACCGGAGGCAGCGTGGCATTCAGCGCGGGATGAGTCACAGTGGTCTGTGTTGTGGGTTGCGTGACCTGCTGGCTTAGCAGGGCCGGCACGAGTGGTGGATTGCCGGCCGCCTGAGAACCGGCAGTTGACCCGGATTGGGCAACACAACTAACTGTTCCGGAACTGTCAATCGAAGCAGAATAGCCGGACGGACATTGCACAGTGCTCGTGCTCGTCTGCGGGGCGAGAGGAGTTGGGCCGCTCTTACTGATAGTTTCCACGCTTGGTGCGGGCGCTGCGAGCGCCTGCGCCGCAAAATAAGAGGAGTCGCGAGTCTGCCCCTGGAAGCTGCCATAAGCGCCGATAATTGCCGCACTATTCCAGGGTGAAATGGTGGCCAATTGCTGGGCGGCCACCATCATTCTGCTCTGGAGCACGTAAGAGTCATAAACCTTGGGCGCGCTAACCGTGATTCCATTGTCTACAGCTTTGGCCGAGTCAATTGTGATTCCATTGTCTGCTGCAGCCTTGACTTGGGAGAACGGAGTATCAATGTCGATGGAGTCGTGTCGTGCGTCAAAATATTCCGCGTCTCTCCGCATGTATCTCCGGCAGCCGGCAGGGTCCGCATATGCTTCGATGTGGTAACCGTGTACATCCTTCGAGCCAAATATCAATCCCATTTGCTTCTTGGTGATGGCGTGGCCGTTGATGACAAAGCTGAGCGCGTCATTGGTAAACAATCTCGGCTCAATCAGAATTCCGTCCTTTGTTGGTTTGAATCCGCCGACCCACTGGTTGTTTGAGCCTTCCGGGGATACGTCCACCAGCAACTCCTGCTCGCAGTCTGGAGACGATTCAGGGCTGCATGATCCTGTTGCCACAAGCAAGAACCGCTTTACTGAAATCCCTCCTTGCGAGCCTAAAGAATGCAGGTCTTTGGGGAACGGAGTACCGGCGGGGACGTTGAGTGGTCGGAAGCCGTAGTTTTGAAAGCGGTACCATACGGCATTTTCGTTGTTCGCGAGGTTGCCTTTTGGAATTGCGAGTTCGATGGTTTGTCCCGGAATGCGACCGCCACCTTGCAGATTGGGGAAGTCCGGCAGGGTCACAATCAATTTGTCTCCGGTAAGCTGGAAAGCGGCATTGTTCTCAACGGAACCAGCCTGGGAAAAAGCAGTCAGGGAGGACAGGAAGACAAGAAACACCATGAACGGTGAGTGACGCAAACACATCGATACTCTCCTGGAAGAGATAAGGGGTCAGGTTATTTCCGGCAAGGCAGGATTCATTCCTGCAATCCTGGAGTGTTAAACGCAGTAATCTTTCCAATACCTTTCATTTCTTTCAAGGTTTTTTAGAAGGGAAAAACACACGACGGTAACGTCCAAATACGTTGCCACTGCAGGCACGCCTCAGGTTCCGCGTCGCGGCGGGTGAGACCCAAATGCAAAAATTCCCGGCTGCCGAGCAAAGTCCAAACGCGCGAATGAGAGGTCGCTCGCTCGTCCCTTGTTGCCGCTATTTCGGCTTTTGCCCGGCGGTTCCCGGCAAATCCGGCGGCGCGTAATAGACTTTGCTGCCGCCGCTTTTCTGTACTTCGTCAGCAAAGGTGGTGCCGTAGTCGCGTTTCGCGTCAGACAGAGCGTAGGCCTGGCGCTTGTAGTTCCAGTCCCTGGGGTTCAGCATCTGCGCCTGCTTGAAGTGCTCAATCGCCTGCTGAAGGTGGCCGGCTTTGTAGAGATATTCGCCCAGGCCGAATTCGGCTGACGCCATGAGCGCATTGGGGTCATTGACCGTGAGCTTTTGCTCAAGCTTGTTTTCCGGCATGGCGTAGACGCTTTTGGGGCCTTTTTCCGCCCAGTCCTTCAACGCGTTGAGATACGGCGCGGAATCAAGCCCGGTGAAGTTCTTGAAGCGGTCGTCCACAAAAGCAACTTCATTGGGGCGGACGAACCTGCCCTGCTCGTCAAGCCACACTCCTGTGGGAACGTTCACCATGTTGTAGAGTTTGGAGACCAGGTGCTTCTCGTCAATCAACACCGTAAAAGCAGGATGGGCCGCCGTGATCCACGGCCCGGCGTCTCTGACGCCGTTGGTGTCCTCCGCCACGGAGACGATCTCGAAATTCCTGTCCTTGAGCTGCTGGTAGATTGCCTGCCACCCGGGCAGGTCAAAGCGGCAGCCTCACCAGGAGGCCCATGTTATGAGAAACACTTTCCTCCCGCGGAAATCGGAGAGGGAGTGCATCTTGCCCTGCATGTCAGGCAGGGTAAAGTCGGGCGCGCGGAGCGAGGCCAGCCCCTGGCGCTGGTCGGCGCGCAGGCCGAAGTACCAGACGGCATTGGCTTCATCGTGCGCCACGGGTTGATGCACCAGTTCGGCAAAGGACGTCAGGTTGAACCATTCCTTGCCGGCATCTTTGCGCAGAAACTCCGGCTGACGTGCTTTGGGCAGGGGGAAGCATAATTCATCGCGGCACACGCCCTGCGGCTTCACCTCAAAGCCTGTGGCCCGCTTCAGGTCGGCGGTGGTGATCCAGAGCCGGCCTGTTTCCGCACCGGTCTTGGACGCCGCAACCGTGGTGGCGACGTCGTCATACACAATCGTCGAACGAGGTTCTTCAGCGGAGACCAAGGCGCTCGCAACCATAAGGAACAGCATGAAGGCAAACCCGCGTAGAAACATTCTTTCCGGCCTCCTGCAATAGCATTCAAAAGATGGGCCCTTTGGTTAGAGCAACAGGTTAACTGATTTCGGGCAGGAAGGCCGGATTTTGTGAGGACCCCAGCTTCGGACCGGAAACATGTAGAATCACACCTGCGTTTCTTCCCGCGGGGAAGAAGGCAAAAAGGACACAATGAATCGCAATCTTCTTCTGCTCGCGGCGGCCCTTTGTGGGCTCTCCCTTTCCGGCCTCGCTGTTCAACATGATCAGGCGCCTGCTCCGGCGCCCAGGGCAAGAGCTGTAGGTCCGGTGAAGACCTTCACCGGGGAAATCTCAGATGGCCAGTGCGCCCGCAATGGCGGACATGCGCAGGTGATGAAACGCGCCAGCATCAATACTGCCGCCAATTGCACCAAAGGCTGTGCGCGGCGCCATGGGTACGTCCTCTACAATGCCGCCAGCCAAAAGACGTACCGCCTGGACGACCAGGGGAGGCCGGCGGAGTTCGCGGCCAAGAAAGTC
>DATIWA010000117.1:0-2844 GCA_035465515.1 Candidatus Limnocylindrales bacterium
CCGCTCGCAGCCCGGCGACGCCCGCTCCCACCACTATGAAATCGACTTGCTCCGGAAGCTTTTTCATCGAACCGATGATGGTAACAAAGCAGATGTGGGAATGGAAAATCGGAGGCGGGGCGCGGCCCGGAGGGTTCAAGAGCGTCCACGCAATCATTTATCAGTCCTTGGTGAAGAAAGTCCGGGTAAAACTCAGGCCAAAAGGCTATGACGTGCTTATCTCCGGCGGTTTGCTGCGCCGCGCCGGCCGCGAAATCCGCCGCCTGCTGCCGGCCAAAAGCAGCCGTGTCTTTGTTGTCACCTCGCCTGCCGTCCGCCGTTATTGGGGCGCCGTGCTGGAAAAATCGCTGCAGCAGGCCAGGGTGCCGTATCACGTGCTGGAGATGAATGACGGCGACCCCGCCAAGCAGATGCACGCCGTGGAGCAGCTCGCCGAGCAGATGGCGGACGCCCGCGCCGACCGCAAGTCCATGGTCGTCGCGTTTGGCGGCGGCGTGGTTGGCGATTCTGCCGGGTTCCTCGCCGCCATCTTCATGCGCGGCATTCCCGTCGTGCAGATACCTACCACGTTCCTCGCGCAGGTGGATGCCAGCATCGGCGGCAAAACCGGCGTGAATCTGCGTGCAGGTAAAAACCTGGTGGGCGCTTTCCATCAGCCTCTGGCCGTCTTAATTGATCCCGATGTGCTCGAAACGCTGGAAGACCGCGAGTTCCGCGCCGGCCTGTTCGAGTCGCTCAAGTGCGGCGTCATCCGCGACCGCGCTCTCTTTCAGTGCATGGCCGAAAAGCCGGAAAAAGTGCTCGGCCGCAATCGCAAGACCCTGGAGCGGATCATTACCGATTCTGTCCGTGTGAAGGCCGCCGTCGTCTCCGCCGATGAAAAGGAGTCCGGCCTGCGCCGCATCCTCAACTTCGGCCATACTCTGGGCCACGCCCTTGAGGCCTTGACCGGTTACTCCCAGTTCCTTCATGGCGAGGCCGTTGCTTGGGGGATGATCGCTGCCTCCCATATCGCCCGCGATACCGGAAGCTGTTCGCCCCGGGTTGCTTCGCAGATCGTCTCGGCCTCCATGCGCTACGGGCCGCTGCCCGCCGTGCACTGCAATCCCGAGGATGTTCTCGCGCGCCTCTCCGTGGACAAGAAGACGGTGGATGGCTTTGTGCATTTCGTCCTGCCGCGGACCATCGGCCGGGTAAAGATCACCAGTGACGTTCCCCCGCAGATCGTGCGCAGGGCCGTGGAGCTGATTCAACAAAGTGCCTGAGACCCTCAATCAACCTGCCGCAAACGCCCCCGGCGCCCGCGGCGCCACGCCTTCCGGGGCCGGCGACGAGCATTCCGCCGCCCGCGCCGTCCAGCAGATGTTTGACCAGATTGCGCCCCGCTATGACCTGGCCAACCACACTCTCTCCATGAACGTGGACCGCCTTTGGTGGCGGCGTACCGCCCGCATCTTCGCCCACGTTCTCAAACGCAACGATGCGCGCGTCCTCGATCTCTGCGCCGGCACCGGCGATATGGCTGTCGCCATGCGCAGCCTGTCAGCCCGGCAGGGAAGTCAGCCATCCATTTACGCGCTCGACTTCTCCCACCAGATGCTCCACCACGGCCTCTCCAAGTACGCTCAACACAATATTCAGCCCGTCGAAGGCGACGCCCTGCAGCTTCCTCTGCCCGATGCGGCGGTGGACCTCGTCGTCTCCGCCTTCGGTTTCCGCAACCTCGCCAATTACGACGCCGGTCTCCGCGAGATCTTCCGCGTGCTCAAGCCCGGCGGAGAAGTCGGCGTGCTCGATTTCGGCGAGCCCGGCGGACTTCTCGGCAGGCTTTACGGCTTCTATTTCCGCCGCATTCTTCCGCGCATCGGGACCCTGATTTCAGGCGTGCGTGGGCCATATGAGTACCTGCCCGCCTCCGTCCAAAAATTCCCCTCGCCGCAAGAGATGCTCACCCGCATGGAGACCGCGGGATTCAAGAATGTGAGCTGGACGCCCTACACGTTCGGGATTGCAGGGTTATATCGCGGAACTAAATAGTCTTGCCATCCGGAAACGTTGCAAGATTATTTAAGCTGCACGTTCTATAGTTCATGTACCTTAACAGGTTCAATTGCTATCTTGACGAACTATCCCTCAGCTTACTAAGCTTGGTTTCCAAGTGTTCACCATCCGCGGTTGTTCAAGCCAGGCAGGATTTTCTTCTGGTTGGCCTCGCAGTGAAAGGAAGACAGATGAATACACCTTGGCGGTCCTCCATACCAGATTCTTTCCGATCACATGAACCCGCAAACCATGGGGATCTGCTGCGTGCAGCACATGGCTGGTCCTTGGCGGTTGTAGGCGCCATTCTATTCATGGCTCTACTCTCCGGGTGCGGCGGAACACCATCCCCGGCTGTCCCAGCCATGGTGTTTGCATCCAACCGCGCTCTCGTAGGCGGTGACGCTGCGCTCTCCAACTTTAATCTTTGGCTTGTGAGTGCCAATGGCTCCAGCGTTACTCCCCTGACCAGGGTCACCGCTCCGAACGCCGCCAGTGGCAATGCAGCATGGTCTCCTGATGGCAGCAAACTCGTTTTTGCCTCTGCTCAGGCGCTCGACGGCAGCGACGCCGCAAGTACCAACTCTACCTTCAACATATGGGTGATGAATGCTGATGGATCGGCGGCAACGCCGTTGACTCGACTCACTTCCGGGGTGAACAACGGCCTTCCCCGTTGGTCGCCGGATGGCAGCAAAATCATTTTTGTATCGTCACGTGCCCTGGATGGCACTGACGCCACCAATACGAACAGTACGCTCAACCTCTGGATCATGAATGCTGATGGTTCCGCTCCTCTTCCTC
>DATIWA010000118.1:0-5569 GCA_035465515.1 Candidatus Limnocylindrales bacterium
GTTCTGCCGTCCGGCAATTACCACGCGCTTTGCTCCTTCCAGTTTGAGGGCAGGACGATCACCAGCACCACGGAGTTCAACGTTCCGTGAGGCATTTGCGGAGACTTGCGCTTCTGCTGGCCGCGTGTGCAGTTGCGGCCCGGGGGCAGACTCCGCTTATCGTGGGCTACCAGAAGACACTTGATATTGTGATAAGCGGCGCAACCGCGGCATATTCCCTTGACTCCCGCATTGTCGAGGCCGCAGCCAGCGATAACGTGGTTGAAATCACCGGCAAAATGCCCGGCAGTACCAACGTCGTGATTGTTACGGCTGGCGGCGTTCAGACTCTCATGGTCACCGTCCCCGTGCCCCCGCCTGTGCTTCCGCCCGGGTTTGAGCCTCCTGTTTCCAGCGCGTCCGGCGAGAGCGGCAATTACGAATTTCGCTACAACTCGGACCCCGGGCAGATCACCAACTCGCTAGAACTCAAGCGCAGCCAGGGGCAGTCGTTCGAACGGCTCCAGGTGGTGAATGCCAATCTGTTCTCCGCGGGGGCCTCGACCTCGGCTGTCGGCTTCCCCTTGCTCTCCTATGAGATCAGCCGCCCCAGGCGCGATTTCACTTTTCTTGACCAGACCGTCGTGAACTCGCCCTTCACCCTGGATGGCTACATGGTGCGCGGCCTGCACCTGCGCGAAGGCGACTGGCAGTTTCACGGCGGTTTTACCTCCATAGCCACCTTTCAGGGGCTGTTTCTGGCGACCGACCGGGAATACGTCGCGGGAGTTTCCCGTTCCTTCAAAATTGACGACAAGACTTCAGCGCAGGCCAACGTGTACTACTTTCGCAATCCTGACGTTGGACTGCCTGTCCCTGACGGCGGGACGGCCGCCACGCTGGTTTTTCGCTACGCCGACAAGGACAAGGCAAAGCTGCTTGCCGAATGGGGCTTCAGCCACGGCGTGGGCTTCGCCGCGCGCGGCGGTTATGACGATGAAAAGAACCACGTTGCCGGCAACTTCCGCACGCAGTCCCGCAGCTTTGCTTCGCTTGCCGTGAACAACCAGCACGGCACGTTTGGCGATCTGGACGCCAGCCGCAAGCTCAGCTCCCGGCTTTACGCCAGCCTTGACCTCAACCAGTCCAATTTCAACCTGCCGCTGCTGCAGCAGAACACCTTTGTGGTGAATGGACTGCTGACGGCAAAACTCAGCCGTAATTTTTCCTTCACCGGCGGAAGCTCGTACTCTGCCTTTCAATCCAAGGCGCCGGCCGGTCCCTCCATCAGGGCGGTCAACCTGCCGGCGGGAATTGATTTTTCCTCGCGCCACTTCGGCGGTGGCTTTCAGTATCAGCGCGCCGTCAATTTCCAGGCTGCCTCGGGCAATGACTACGCGGTGAACCTGCGTGGGTCCGCAAGCCGGTTCCACGCCACGGCTTTTTTCCGGCACAGCGTGCAGGTGCCCACTGTGGCCGCGATCTTCGCGCTGATTCCCGGACTCCAGGACGCGCTGGAGCGCGCCGGCATCATCGCCAGCACCCCGGACCAGCTCGCCGAACTGCTCCGCAATACTTCGCTGCTGGCTACCCTGGGATTCTCCACGCCATTCACCGTGAACCTGGCCCCGTCGCGCAACGATGAAGGCGCATCGCTCACCTGGTTGAGCAACAGCCGTCAACGCCGGCAGCTCGATCTGAGCTGGTTCAACAGTGACACCCGGCTGGTGCAGGGAAAGTTTTCGCTCACCACCGCCACCCTCAGCTATGCCCAGCGCCTGAATAACTCCAACAACATCATTGGCTCCGCGGCCCTGGTCCGTACACTCTCCGGCGGGGTTGCGGACACGCATCCCCTCTTCAGCGTTTCTTTGCAGCACCGCTTTTACAGCGTTCCCGGATTTATCATGCCGGGACGGCATGGTGTGATTGAGGGCCACGTCTTCCGGGATGATGACACCGAAGCGCGTTATAGCGGCCGCCAGCCTGCGCTGGCCGGCGTGGAAGTCCGGCTTGACGAGGACCGCGTCACCCACACCGACGCCAACGGCTTTTACTCCTTCCACCACGTTCCGTACGGAGTGCATCGCGTACAAGCCAGGCTGCAATCCGCTGATCCGTTCTTCTTTACCACCGATTCGCCGGCCACCACCGATATCAACAACACGGTTGATTTCGGCATCAATTTTGCCAAGGGCCGGCTTTACGGTTTCGTGAAAAACGATGCCGGCGCAGGAGTGAACGGCGTGACGGTGGAACTGCGCGGACAAAGGTTTACCCGCCGTGTGCAGACCGGCGACAACGGCAAATTTTCTTTCCCGGGCCTGCCTGCTGGGGACTACACGGTTTCCACTGTTGCTGAGTCCTATCCCGCCGGGTATTCCTTGCAGACGCTCGCGCCTCAGCAGGTCACCGTAGCGCCCGGCAAGCCCGCCAGTCTTCGGTTTGACGCGAAGGCTTTGCGCTCCATCGCCGGCAGGGTCATGGTCTATGACCGGAAGCTCTTGCGGACCGCGCCGCTGGCCGCTGCTGTGGTTCGCCTCAGCCCGCTTTCGCTGGAGACCAAAACCGGCGACAACGGCGCCTACATCTTCCGCAACCTTCCCGCCGGCAACTACACGGTTTCCGTTGAGTTCGCCGGGAAACAAATCTCCCGTGCGGTCGTCCTGCCTGGCGAACCGTCCAGTGTTCGCGACATCGAACTGAACGTGGGAGCACAGTAGGGCCGTCTGCAACGGCTGACGGCCTCCCGTCAGATCATGATTTCTTCATCCTGCGGTGTTGTTTCCGGCGCCAGAACACCACGGCGCAGCTCTCGTTCCTTCATCAGAACAAAGAAAACCGGCACCAGGATCAGCACGTGGATCGTGGAAGTAATCATGCCGCCTACAATGGGCGCTGCAATCGGCTTCATTACGTCCGATCCTACGCCTCTTTCCCACAGGATCGGCGCCAGGCTCGCCAGCACCGCGGTTACGGTCATGAGTTTGGGCCGCAGCCGCCGCACCGCGCCCTCAATTGCCGCGTCTTCTATATCTTGTCTGCCGAGGAGTTCGCCCTCCCGGGATTTCTTGTCCAGAGCTTCATGCAGGTACACCACCATGACCACGCCGGTCTCCACCGCAATGCCGAACAGCGCAATGTAACCCACCCACACAGCCACGCTGAAGTTGTACCCCAGCATCCATTGCAACAGCAGGCCGCCGGTCATGGCGTACAGCGTGGGAAAGATGAGCACCAGCGCTTCCAGGACGGAATGGAACACCAGGTAGAGCAGCAGGAAGATTGCAAAGAAGACGATGGGAAGAATGACCTTGAGCCGCTCCCGCGCCCGAAGCTCAAACTCGTATTCTCCCGACCACTGGTAGGTGTATCCTGGCGGGAGCTTCAGCTTGCTGTTGAGCAGCCGCGTGGCATCTTTCACAAAACCGCCATAGTCTTTGGTGTTCAGGTCCATATAAACGTACCCCGTAAGCTGGCCGTCTTCATCGCGGATCATGGCCGGTCCGCGCGAGAAGAAAATCCTGGCCACTTGTGAAATCGGCACCTGCGCGCCGCCTGGCGTGCCGAGCAGGACGCGCCCAAGGCTCTCAATATCACTGCGGAAATCGCGCTCGTACCGCACGTTGATGGGATACCTTTCCCGTCCCTCCACGTTCTCGGCAATGTTTTCCCCGCCGATGCCTGATCTGATCGCGCTCTGCACGTCCTCCAGCGTCAGGCCGTAGCGCGCCGCCTCCGCCCGGTTGACTTCAAAATTGATGTAGAAGCCCTGCGAGACGCGCTCCGCAAACACCGCGCGTGCTTTGGGATTGCCGGCCAGGATCTGTTCCATTCGTATGCCCAGTTGCTGGATCCCTTCCAGCGAAGGTCCCTGAATCTTGATTCCCACCGGCGTCTTGATGCCGGTGAGCTCCATGTCCAGCCGGTTTTGAATGGGCATGGTCCAGGTGTTCGAGAGTCCGGGGAATTGCAGCTTCTGGTCCATCTCCTGCACCAGCTTCTCGTAGGTCATGCCTTTGCGCCACTGTTCGCGCGGCTTCAGCACGATCGTGGTGTCGTACATGTCGAGCGGAGCATTGTCGGTGGGACTGTCGGAGCGTCCCACCGCGCCAAAGACGGACTCCACTTCCGGGAACGAGCGGATGATGCGGTCCTGCTGCTGAAGCAGGGTTGTCGCCTGCGCGATGGAGATTCCCGGCAATGAAGTCGGCATGTAGAGCGACGATCCTTCATAGAGCGGCGGCATGAACTGGCTTCCCAGCCTGAACGCCAGTGGAAACGTGACCGCCAGGAAGAGTAAATTGAGCGCCAGGGTCGTTTTGCGGTATCTCAGGCAGAGCCGCAGCACCGGCAGGTAGATCGCCTGCGAAATGCGCGCAAATGGATTTTGCGATTCCGGATGGAGCCGCCCGCGAATCAGCATGACCATCAGCACCGGCACAAGCGTTATCGCCAGCAGGGAAGAAAAGCCTACCGCCAGCGTCTTGGTCCAGGCCAGGGGAAGAAACATGCGGCCTTCCTGCGCTTCCAGCAGAAAGACCGGCAGAAATGACACCACGATGATAAGCAGGGAAAAGAACAAAGCCGGCCCGACCTGTTTGGCCGCGCGGATCAATATCCTGCGCCGCTCCTGCTCCGGGACACCCGTCGCATTGAGCGGATGCTCGGAGAGATGCCGGTACCCGTTTTCCACCATCACGATGGCCGCATCAATCAGCACGCCGATCGCCAGCGCCAGCCCTCCCAGCGACATGATGTTGGACGAAACGTGCAGGTAATACATCGGAATAAATGAAATCACGACCGCGAGCGGCACAGTCACAATCGGAATAAACGCCGAGCGGAAATGGAATAGAAATGCGATGCACACAAAGCTGACGATCACCGCTTCGGCAATCAGGTCGCGTTGCAGGGTGTGAATGGAATCCTGGATCAGTCCCGAGCGGTCATACGTCGGCACCACCTCGACTCCGGGCGGCAGCGACCCTTTGATCTGTTTCAGCTTCTGCTTTATGCCGTTGATTACGTCCAGCGCGTTCATGCCGTCGCGCATCACCACGATCCCGCCCACGGTTTCGCCCTCACCGTTCCATTCCGCCACGCCCTGGCGAAAGTCGGGGCCGAAGGAGACCGACCCCAGGTCCCTGATCAGCACGGGGGTGCCGTTCTTGGCCGAGACAGGAACGTTCTCCAGGTCCGCCGGTGAACGCAGATAGCCAAGTCCGCGGATCATGTACTGCGCGCCGCTCAACTCCAGAACGCGTCCGCCAACCTCGTTGGTGCTGCTCTTCACCCGATCGATGACCCGGGAGAGCGGAATGCCGTATGCAAGAAGCTTGTTCGGGTCCAGCCTGACCTGGTACTGCTTGACGAAGCCCCCGATGCTGGCGACCTCCGCCACTCCCGGTACAGTCTCCAATTGATAGCGCAGCTGCCAGTCCTGAATGCTGCGCAGATTGGCCAGACTGTGCTGGTGCGTGCGGTCAATCAGCGCGTACTCAAAGACCCAGCCCGCGCCGGTTGCGTCCGGGCCGATCATGGGGCTTACCTGCGCCGGAAGCCGTCCGCGCAACTGTTGCAGGTACTC
>DATIWA010000119.1:0-14642 GCA_035465515.1 Candidatus Limnocylindrales bacterium
TCGCGCGGCGATTCCAACTCCCTGCTCGCGGTCATCCTGATCAATTTCTTCGCCTATATGGCTGTGGCGCATCTTTCCAGCATGCTGATGGCCAAGCTGCGCCAGGCCGGTATCGAACTCCAGGACACGAGCGGAGAGTTGCTCAGCCTTCAGGCGTTGCATGAAAACGTGGTCCATTCCATTCGCAGCGGCCTCATCACCACCGACCTGGAAGGCCGGGTCACTCTGCTGAATGCCCCGGGCCAGAAGCTCCTGGAGCGGGCGCCATCATCGGTGTATTGCAGGTATGTTTCGGAGCTCTTCCTGGATCGTCTGCCGCATCTGGAAACCTTTTCCGCGCAGGGCGAGGTCCGCGGCCTGACCCCGGCCGGAACGGAAAAGACATTCGGCGTGACGGTTACGGCCCTGACCGTGCATGAGCATGGCACCATCGGCTACGTCTACACCTTTGAAGATCGCACGGAGTTGCGCAGGCTGGAACGCGAGATCCGCATGCGTGACCGGCTGGCTGCCGTCGGACGGCTTGCCGCCGGCATTGCCCATGAGATCCGCAATCCTCTCTCCTCGATCGCCGGCTCCATCAAGATGCTCGCCCACATGTCGCCGTTCAACGAAGAGCAAAGGGCCCTGGTGGAGATCATCACGCGAGAATCGTCCCGGCTCAATGCCATCATCACTGATTTTCTGGTGTACTCCCGCGAAAAGAGCTTCAAATTTTCCCGGATGGACCTGTTGCCGCTGCTTGAAGACACGCTTGTCCTGCTGGAGCACCGTTCCCACTCTCCTGAGCTGAAGATCGTCAGGGAATATTCAACGGACCATGCTTTTGCCGCTGTTGATGCGGACCGTATGAAGCAGGTCTTTTGGAACCTTCTGGAAAACGCTGCACGAGCCATGGGCCAGAAAGGGACCATTACCGTCTCCGTGCGGCTTGAGGGCGAGTGCTGGCGGCTTGGAATCGCCGATACCGGTTCGGGCATTCCCGCCAGCCTGGTGGACAAGATTTTTGAGCCTTTTCAGTCGCAGTTCGAAGGCGGAACGGGACTGGGGCTCGCCATTGTGTACCAGATTGTTCAGGCGCACGGCGCCAGGATCTTTGCCCAGACAAGGCCGGGCGGGGGCGCGGAGTTCATCTTGGAGCTTCTGAACGCCAAGGCTGCGGAAAACCCCGCTGCCCCGGAGATGGCGGATGCGGAGGTATCGCATGGCTAGCATTCTGGTCTGCGACGATCAACGCTCCATCTGCGAGATGCTCGATATCTCGCTCCGCAAGGAAGGCCACCGCGTGGAAACTGTGAATGCGGGCGAGGCCGCGAAGAAGAAGCTCAGCTCTGCCAATTATGAAATCCTCATTACCGATATCAAGATGCCGCAGACCGATGGAATCGAGGTGCTGCGCTTTGCGCGCCAGTCATCACCGGAAACCTGCGTCATCCTGATCACCGCCGTCGAGGACTATGAGGCCGCGGTCCAGGCCGTGAAGGGGGGCGCTTTCGATTATATTCACAAGGGCCCCGGTCTGCTCGAAGAGCTCAAGATTTCCGTCGGCCGCGCGCTCGAAACCCTGCTCTTGCAGCGCGAAAATTTTGCCCTCAAGCGCGATGCCGCCACCCGAAATTCTCTGGAAAACATCATCGGCAGCAGCCCTGCCATTGAGAAGCTCAAGAGCACCATTCGCACGGTCGCGCCGACGGGAAGCACGGTATTGATCTATGGCGAGAGCGGAACGGGAAAGGAACTGGTCGCGCGCGCCGTCCATGCCTGCTCACCGCGCTCCGCGGGGCCTTTTGTCTCCATCAACTGCGGCGCGTTTCCTGAGACGCTTCTGGAAAGCGAGCTCTTCGGTTACGTGAAAGGCGCGTTTACCGGCGCCAGCCAGAACAAGCGTGGCCTTTTTGAAGTGGCCAGTGGCGGCACCATTTTTCTGGACGAAATCAGCGAGATGAGCGTTTCCATGCAGGTCAAGCTGCTTCGCGTGCTCCAGGAACGAACCATTCGCCCGGTGGGCGGGACGCAGGAGACGGCCATTGACGTCCGCGTGATTGCCGCGACCAACAAGGACCTGCGTGACATGGTGGCCGCCAACACATTCCGCGAAGACCTTTATTATCGCGTCAGCGTGATTCCCATCCATGTGCCTCCCCTCCGCGAGCGGCGCGAAGACGTGGAGCTTCTTGCCGGCCACTTTCTCAAGAAATACGCCAATGCCGCGCAGAAGAGCATTCTTCGCATCAATCAGGGGGCCCTGGCAGTCCTGCGCAATCATGACTGGCCCGGCAACGTGCGCCAGCTGGAAAACGCGATTGAGCGCGCCGTCGCCATGGAAACCGGCGAGGAGTTGCGCGTGGAGATGGAGATCGAAAGGCCACGCGCCCGCGCGGCCGCCGCTGCCTCCAACGGCCATCCGCATCTTACTCAGGAAGGCGTGGACCTCGAGAGCTACGTGGCGGGAATTGAGCGCTCGCTCATCGAACAGGCGCTAAACCAGTCCGGCGGCGTCCAGACGCGCGCCGCTGAACTGCTCAAGGTTTCTTACCGCTCCTTCCGCCATCTGGTGAAGAAGTATCACATCTGATCCGCAGGCGGCCGGCAGTCGGTCCGCTGAGGCAGAGCCTTTACGCAATCCTCGCCGGTTCACCTTCATAGGCGCTGGCCCCATTCAGCAGTTCGATCGCCTGCGCATCGAGCGAAAGCCTGGTCGATTCAATCAGTTCGTTCAGTTGCTCCACGCTCGTCGCGCTGGCAATCGGCGCGGTAATGCTGGGACGCGCCATGAGCCAGGCAAGGGCCACTCTGGCCGGCGTTGAATGGTTCTCTTTCGCCACCTGGTCGAGCGCCTGCAGAATACGGAACCCGCGATCGTTAAAATATTTCTGTACGAATTTCCCCCGCGCGCTCTTCTCGGCATCCGACGCGGAACGGTACTTCCCCGTGAGAAAACCGCTGGCCAGTGAGAAGTAGGGAATCACCCCAAGGCCTTCTTTAAGGCATATGGCCTCAAGCCGGGTTTCGAATTCCGCCCGCTCGTAAAGGTTGTAGTTTGGCTGGAGGCTCTCATAGCGCGGGAGCCCCTGCTGGCGGCTTGCTTCCAGTGCCTGTGTGAGCCGCTCGGCTGTGAAATTGGAGGCGCCGATCACCCGTACTTTTCCTTCCTGGACCAGCTGGGCGTAAGCCTGAAGCGTTTCGTCCACCGGCGTAGCCGGATCGTCACGGTGCGACTGGTACAGGTCAATGTAGTCCGTCTGCAGGCGTCGCAGTGACTCTTCCACCTCGGCCAGAATGTATGCCCTGGAAAGGCCTTTCTTGCCTGCGACCTCCGATCCCACCTTGGTGGCGATGACGACCTTGTCTCGATTCCCGCGGGCTTTCAGCCACTTTCCAATAATGGTCTCCGATTCGCCGCCTTTGTTTCCAGGTGCCCAGGTCGAGTAGCTGTCAGCGGTATCGATGAAATTGAACCCGGCCCCGGTGAACGCATCCAGCAGCTTGAACGACTGTGCCTCGTCCGCGGTCCATCCAAAAACGTTGCCGCCAAAACAGAGCGGTGAAACTTCCAGCACTGACCTTCCCAGCCTGCGTTTCTTCATTATTATTCCAGTTCTCCCCTGTTAGCTCGGATGAGGCACTCGGAGGCGGGGTGCGAAGATGTCCTGCCTGCAAAGTGCTGAGGGCTGTCTCTTACGGGTTCTTCGGCTTGGCGCGCGCGTAGTTTTCCATTTCCGCCGTCCATTGCAGAAAGCGTCCGAGCTGCTTGCGCTCTCGGAATAGAAACCCCCAGAATTCCAGAAATCCGATCTTGTCCATTTTCAGGCCGGAATAGGTCTCCATGCGCCAGCGCAGGTAAGGGCTGCGCCAGGGCGCCAGATGATGGCCGCGGGTCGCGTTCCAGAGAAAACGTAAGAGTTGGCCCATTCCGGCAGTATAAAGGAGTCTCAGAAATCAGAGTATGCGCCGGGGCTTATCCGCCGACCATCAGGGTGATCTCGCTGCCCTTATCGGCCCCCGCCAGTCGTGAGGCGGCCGATTTGTTCGCGGAAATTTCCAGAAATCCGGCGCTGCCCAGGACCGCAAAAACTTCCCCTGGATTTCCGGCGGCATAGCTGGAGCACAGCCGGGTGACCTCCGCTTTGCCCACCGCAAGCTTAAAGCCGCGGGCCGTGCCATCGAAAATCTCCGGAACATCCTTGGGCGTGATGTTGGTGATGAGGTTCCCGAACTTGTCCGTCTTTAGCACGACGCCTTTCCAGGTGTTCGCTGCGATTGCTTTCGGTCTGGGGGCGGCGAACCGTGTGTAGTCGGTAATCTCTTCGCCAAATTTCGTCGCATCCACCCCCTTTGAGAGGTAGGCGGCCACGGGAGCGAAGATGTCCCGGCCGTGGAAGGTGTTGCTCACCGGCTGGTGGAAATAATGCTCAGAAGTGATGTGCCGGACCGTAATGCGTTCTTCCCGTTCATACACCAGGGATAGAACGCCGTTGTCAGGGGCCACGAACGTGTACTGCCCGGCGTTGACCAGGATGGGCCGCCGCGCTCCGCCTACACCAGGATCCACCACAACCACGTGGATTGTGTCCTTGGGGAAAAAACTGTAAGCCTGCGAAATTGCAATAGCGCCGTCAAGAATATCGAAAGACTGGACGGCGTTTGTGATGTCCACAATCTGCGCTGCGGGATGAATGCTCAGCACCACGCCTTTCATGACCCCTGCGTAATGCTCCGTCAGTCCGAAATCCGTGGTGAGTGTAATCAGTCGTTGCACCGTCAAAAGGATGGCTCCGGGTTGCTTGGCTGTAACCGGGCGAAGGTATCGCGTCGCTTCGGCATAAGTCAAGTCAGCCTTGGGGAAATGGTCGCGCGCCGGTTGCACCATGGGCCAACTGACCCGTTTGTACGACCGGCGATTGTACTTTCTGTTCTGAATCCGGAAATTTTTCTTCGAATGAGGGAAAAAGCAACCGTGCTCATTTACTTTGCCCACAGACGCGGTGATTGCCTGAAGCATGCAGGCCTGCTTTGCGATGAAAGCGATCCGAGTGAGTGGGCGAAAGGCTTGCAGCGTGCAAAGAGATTCTGATACCGGAAGAAGAGCGGGGCCTGATCTGGCCGGATTGCTGGCTGGCTGGCTCAACCTTCTTCCAGAAGCTGTGCTTGTCACAGAGGATCGGTCGGGCATGCAAACCGCGGTTTACGCCAACGAGTCTTTTCTTCAGTTGAGCGGCTATTCCATTTCGGAAGTCCAGGGTCGGGACATGAATTTCCTCCATGGTCCCGAAACCGATCCGGCGGCGTTCGCGCGCCTTCTCTCGCCGGTGGATGGTCCCAGGTTTGACCCTTGCGAAGTCCTCGTATACAGGAAGGACGGGACCCCTTTCTGGGACCGGATCACCGGCCGGGTGCTCGGCTCTTACTTCGTCCAGGTGCATCTTGAAATCGGGCGTCAGAAGGAAATTGAAAACCAGTTGCTTCTCTCCCAGACGCGCGAAGTCGTGGGCCGTCTGGTCAGCGGCATCAGCCACGATTTCAACAATCTGCTTACCGCCATCATGGTCTATACGGGGCTTCTGGCCCCCGCCGTAGATGGCGATCCACAGGCGCGGCGTTATCTGGATGAGGTCCGCGCTTCGGCCGAGCGCGGTTCCCACCTGGTGGCGCAGATGCTTGATTTGGAACGGGAAGAGCCGCTTAGTTTCACTGAGGTTGCGGCCGGCGCCCTGGTGGAGGACATGCGGGACCTGCTGATGCGCGTGCTGGGAGAGAACATCCGGCTCACCATTAACGCCGGCGCGGGACTGGCGAAGGTCCGCACCAACCCCGAACGTTTACAACAGGCGATTCTCAACATGAGCATCAACTCGCGTGATGCCATGCCCCACGGCGGTGACCTGATCATCAGCGTTTCCAACTTCGAGGTCACCAGCCAGAATCAGGAGTCATTCCCCGGCGCGAGTCCGGGACGCTATGTGCTGATTCTCGTCAGCGATACCGGCGAGGGCATGTCGCCGGGAGTCCAGGCACAGATCTTTCAGCCATTCTTTTCCACCAAGCCCAGGGGCAAAGGGACCGGCCTGGGATTGTATACCGTGCACGCCTTCGCCCAGCAAAGCGGCGGCAAAGTGTACGTGGAGAGTCATCCCGGGACCGGGACCGCTTTCCGCCTTCTCCTGCCCGCGGCATCGCAGGCTGGGGCCGAAACTCCTGCCGTCGTGCTTCTGGTGGAAGATGAGGAACTCGTCCGCCGTTCCGTCGAGGCCGCCCTCGAGGTCCGGGGCTATGAGGTCTTGTCCGCGGGAAGCGCCGAAGAGGCCATGCATATTTCCAGCGCCTTCGCGGGCCGCATCCATCTCATGCTTTCCGACCTTGTCATGCCCGGCCTCAGCGGACTGGAACTATTGGACAAAATCCGCGTGCAGCGGCCTGACATCAGGGTGCTCCTCATGTCAGGGTACAGCCTCGCAACGTCCATTCCGGACGGCGATTTATTCCGCAAGCCATTTACTCCTTCAGCCCTGGTCGAACGAATTGAGCAAGAGCTGAACCATGCAGCCAGAGAAAAGAACTAAGGCAATAGAGAGCGGGGACATATGTCGGGTGCAATCCAGCCCATTCTACAAAGCGACTCATTCAAAGCAGAAGATTTTTCGTTGCTCATCGTGGACGATGACCGTGGCGCCAGGGAAGGCTGCCGGGAGGTCTGCGAGAGTCTTGGGTTCGTAGTTTTTACCGCGGAAAACGCCGTGACCGCAATGCGCCTGCTGGCGACGCGCTCCTTTGACGTCGTACTCATGGACGTGCGCTTGCCCGGACCGGACGGTTTGGATCTTCTTTCCAAAATCAAGGGGCTGCATCCTGAAACGGAAGTCATTATGGTCAGCGGCCATGCCACCGTTGATTCGGTTTTGTCCGCCATGAAAAGCGGGGCCTATGATTTTCTGCGTAAACCTTTCCATCTTGAAGAATTGAAGGTCCTGCTGGAGAGGGTGGTGATTGCCTTGCGCAACACGCAGGAAGATCGCGCGGTCCGTGAACGCCTGAAAAATGATCCGGGCTACGGGGGCCTCGTCGGCCAGTCCGCCGAGATGCGGAAGCTCTACCGCATGATCAGCAAGGTGGCCTCCAGCAAACATCCCGTTCTGATTGTCGGAGAAAGCGGGACAGGCAAGGAGAAAGTGGCTCGCGCCATCCATGCCAACGGAAATTTTCGTGATCGCCCTTTCGTGGCCATGGACTGCGCTTCACCCTCTCCTGTCATGGTGGAAAGCGAGCTGTTCGGCCATGCCAGGGGAGCATTTACCGGCGCTGTCAGAGCGCGTGAGGGGTTGATGTCAGTGGCCCAGGGCGGTACCGTCTTTCTGAACGAAATCGGAGAAATGCCCCTGGAACTTCAGGGCAAGCTTCTGCGGGCCTTGCAGGAAAAAGAAATCCGCCCCATGGGCGCCTCCAAGCCCCTGCCCATGGATGTGCGGGTTATTGCCGCGACGGAGCGCGACCTTGAGGCTGCGGTACAGCAGGGGACCTTCCGCCGCGACCTTTTCTTCCGCATCAATGTGGTGAGTTTGCGGCTTCCGCCCTTGCGCGATCGTAAGGAGGATCTCCACCTCCTTGCCGACCACGTTCTTGAGCAGATCGCCCAGTCCCGGGGCGTCAGGCACAGTCTGAGTCCTGAAGCCATGAAGTTGCTGTTGGCCTATGACTGGCCGGGGAATGTCCGCGAACTGGAAAATTCCCTGGAGCGGGCGGCCGCCGCAAGTTCCGGATCCGTTCTCAGCGCCGCTGATCTGCCCCCGCAGATCCAAACCGCGGTCAGGGCTTCCAATGGCAACGGGCACCTGGCCCGGGGAAAAATCGTTCCTCTGGCGGAAGTAGAGAAGCAGGCGATCCTGAGCACCCTGGAGCGCCTGAATGGAGACAAGTTGATGACCGCACGGCTGCTGGGCATCGGCAAGACGACCCTATACCGCAAACTCAAAGAGTACGGCATCGGGGACCGCTGGATCATCCGCCAGATTGCAAAGTAGAACATTGACATTCAACCCTGCCCGGGACAACTCCCTTCGGAGAAGCTGCTTCTGAAGGAGAAAGCTGCTTTTGGAAAGTTGCAGCTTAAGCCTGTTTGGCTGATCGTTCCGGTAGGTGCCGTTTATGCTTTGGACTATCTTTGCAATACTGCTTATTCTCTGGCTTCTCGGCTGGGGTTTCCATGTGGCGGGCAGCCTTATCCACATTCTTCTGGTAATTGCGCTCATAGTGCTGGTCATCAACCTTGTGAGTGGCCGCCGAACAGTGTGACCCGAGCCGGTAGCCCCTGCGGCTTCCCCCTGCCTTGTCGGTTGTCCCGGGCTGAGACAACTGCTGCCGTTCTTCGCCCAGGTCCTGTGTTTCTCTGTGCGGAATCCAACGCGGAGCCCTGATTCAGAGAGGCATCCTGCGTACCACAACCCGAGTCTAAATCCCTTAGTTCTCACTGCCGTGGAAGCAATCCACCCTGGATATGAGTGAAGATGGCGACGACCCAGACGGATGTCCTTGAGAATCAGCTAGAGCGGAAACATTTCGATACGGACGAGCTTGCCCGCCGCATCGCCGCAATGGGCGAGTGGTTCCACAATATCGATCTGAAGGGCGTGCCGACGGCCCCCAACCATTTCCTTGGCGACTTCCCCGGCATTAAGTGGAAGAGCATTGCCCCCCTCCTGCCGGAAAATCTGAATGGCGCAAGCGTCCTCGACGTCGGGTGCAACGCGGGATTTTATTCCGTTGAACTCAAGAAGCGCGGCGCTGGCAGGGTCCTGGGCGTGGACGTGGACGACCGATACCTGAACCAGGCCCGCTTTGTTGCTGAAACCCTCGCTCTGGACCTGGAATTTGCCAAGTGCTCAGTCTACGAGGTGGACCAGATTGAGGGGCAGTTTGATTACGTCATTTTCATGGGCGTGTTCTATCACCTGCGCTATCCGCTCTTCGCTCTGGACAAGGTCATCAAGAAAACGAGGGGGTCTCTGATATTTCAGACCATGGTCCGTGGCTCCATGGCCAGCCCTGTTCTGAAGGAGGACTACCACTTCTGGAACAAAGAGATTTTTGCCGATCCCGATTTTCCCTGTATGTACTTCATTGAGAAAAATTACGCCGGCGACCCCACGAACTGGTGGATACCGAACCATGGCGCCATGGAAGCGATGCTGCGCAGTTCGGGTCTCTCGATTGCGGCTCATCCTGAACCTGAGACATGGATTTGCACACCTGCGCACGTCAGGAAAGAAGGCAAATACATTCTTGATCATGAACTCGCGGGCACTCTTTAGCTCCGCCCGGCTCTCTGCAAAGGTGCGCAATGGTTGAAGCAGTCATGCTGTGGAATGAACCCAATAATCTTTCCCATTGGGATTTCAAACTGGACCCTGAATGGAAGATGTTTGCTGAAATGGTGATCAAGGCCAGCCAGGCCGTGCGCAAGGAATGCGCCGGTCTGCCTGTGGTGCTGGGCGGTATTTCTCCTATTGACCCGAACTTTATTTCATTGATGGGATCTCTCGGTGTGCTTGATGCCGTAGACGTCGTCGCGGTCCATGGTTTCCCTCTGGACTGGAACCACTGGCAGATCCAGGACTGGCCGAAAAAGATTGAAGAGATCCGCGCCGTCACAGGGAAGCCGGTCTGGGTATCTGAGGCCGGGGTTTCCTCCTTTGGCGCCGAAGAGGTGCAGCTTTTCGGCATCCAGCGCACAGCGGAACTGCTTCTCCCACTGGCGGAGCGCGTGCACTGGTACAGCATGCTCGATCTTCCTGCCACCTGGACCGCCACAACACGACATAAGGAGGCGGAAGGGAGCGCGTACTACCGGCATTACTACATGGGACTGCTGCGGGAGGATGGATCGCCCAAGCTGGCGGCAGAGAAATTCCCCAAGGGGCTCGGTATCTGCCAGTGGTTCCATTTCGAAGACCCCCGGCTGGACCTGGCCGTAGAGTGGCTGAACCGTCTCGAAATCCAGTACCTGCGCACCGGAATCAGTTGGGCCGATTGGTTCCGGCCCAATGCCGAAGCGTGGTTTGACCGCCAGATGCTCGCATTGGATGCTTTCACCACCACGTTGACTCTGTGCTTTACGCCCGAGCATCTGGGACTTGCCCCCCACTACACCAGCCCGCCGAAGAGGGCTGAAGATTTTGCCGAATTCGCGCTCTGGGCGGTGCGCAGGTATGCCCGCGCGCCCAGAGCAGCCGAAGCTTTGATAGGAGCGAAATAGGATGGGCAAAAATATTCTCGTGACCGGTGGGGCAGGATTCGTGGGATCACATCTTGTGGATGCGCTCCTGGCGAACGGGCACAAAGTCCGCGTGTTCGACAACTTGACGCCGCAGGTGCATGGAGAGGTTTTCCCCGATTATCTCTCCCCCGAAGCCGAGTTGATGCATGGAGAAATGCAGGATGCCGCGGCGGTGCACCGGGCGCTGGATCAGGTCGAAGTGGTGTTTCACCTGGCTGCGGCGGTCGGGGTCGGGCAGTCAATGTATGAAATCGCCCATTACATGGGCGCAAACACCATGGGGACGGCGGTGCTTCTCCAGGAGTTGCTGGGGCGCAGGAGCAAGGTGGAAAAGCTGGTGCTCGCCTCGTCCATGTCCATTTACGGTGAAGGTAAATACCTGTGCGCGCAATGCGGAGAGGCAGCTCCGCTGCTGCGATCGAATGAACAGCTTTTGGCAAAGCAGTGGGAGATACTCTGTCCGCGCTGTGGCGAGGCGCTTGCGCCTGTTCCCACTGATGAGTCCAAGCCGCTTCAGTGCAGTTCAATTTACGCGCTGTCCAAAAAAGACCAGGAAGAGATGTCCCTGTTGTTCGGCCGTACCTATGGCCTGCCGGTGGTGGCGTTGCGGTACTTCAACATCTATGGCGCGCGGCAGGCGCTCTCCAACCCTTATACCGGAGTGGCGGCCATCTTTGCCTCGCGTCTGCTGAATGGCAGTCCGCCGCTGGTATTCGAAGATGGAAAACAGATGCGCGACTTCGTAAGCGTGCAGGACGTGGTCCAGGCCAACCTGCTGGCCATGGAAAAATCCGGGGCCGACGGGATGGCTCTGAATATCGGCTCGGGTGAGGTCGTTTCCATTCGAGAGGTGGCGGACGAGCTGGCCGAGGCATTAGAGACGGAAGTGGGGGCGGAACTGACCGAAAAATATCGTGCCGGAGACATCCGGCATTGCTTCGCCGATATCTCCGCTGCAAGAAAGACCCTGGGCTATGAGCCTCGCGTGCGTTTCGCAGATGGAATCAGGGATTTAGTCGGGTGGCTGCGCTCGCAACAGCCTCGGGACCGTGTGGCTGAGGCTGCGGCCGAGCTCAGCAGTTTTGGCCTGACGGCATGAGCCGTGCGAGTGAGGATGGTTATACGATGAAAAAACAGGAGACCCGTTCTGTACTGATCGTGGGCGGCGCCGGCTTCATTGGATCGAATCTGGCCCACCATCTGCTGACCAGAACAGAAGCCAAGGTGCATGTTTTCGACAATCTTTCCCGTGGCGGTGCATCCCACAACCTGGCATGGCTCAGGCAGGCGGCGCCGGCCGGACGGCTCGAGGTCACCCTGGGGGACGTTCGCGACGCCCCGCTGGTTGCCAAAGCGGTGGCGGATGCAGGAGAGATTTACCACCTGGCGGCCCAGGTCGCCGTGACCACTTCTGTGACCGATCCCCGTCTCGATTTCGAAATCAATCTGATGGGAACATTCAACGTTCTGGACGCGGCCCGCCGCTCGGGGCGCAGGCCGTTTCTCCTTTTTACTTCCACCAACAAAGTTTATGGTGATCTCGGTCTCGGCGAGCCCGTGCGAGGCAAAAAACGCTATGTCTATCCCGAGCACCGGGGGGTCTCTGAGCTCCAGGCGCTGGATTTTCATTCTCCTTACGGATGCTCCAAAGGGGCGGCTGACCAGTATGTCCGCGACTTCAGCCGGATCTATGACTTGCCCACCGTGGTTTTCCGCATGTCATGCATTGCCGGCCCGCGGCAGTTCGGGACCGAAGACCAGGGATGGGTCGCTCATTTCCTGTATTCCGCCCTGCAACAGCGCCCGGTGGCGATCTACGGAGATGGATGCCAGGTGCGTGACGTACTCTGCGTGCATGACCTGGTCAGGGCCTTTGAGGCCGTGCGTCAGAAACAGAATGTGACCGCCGGGCAGATATACAACGTCGGTGGCGGTTTTGAGAACACAACTTCACTGCTGGAACTGATTGACAGCATTGAGGAACTCACCGGCCACCGCCTTGATTACATGGTGGAGCAATCGCGGCCCGGCGATCAGCTTGTCTACGTCAGCGATTCCAGCAAGCTGCATCGCGATACAGGGTGGAAACCGGGCATTTCCCTGAAGAGCACTCTGAAGATGCTCCGGGACTTCTGGGAAGAAAACCAGAACTTTATCGCTGGCCGCTCCCTTCCCGCGTCTGCCGGGCAACTGGCGGAAGCTACGGGAGTTTCCGGGAGGGTGGGATGAGATTTGCGCTGGTCAATCCCAACTGGGACTTCAAAGGGTCCACCTACTTCGGCTGCCAGGAGCCGCACGTCCCCCTGGAACTGATGTTTGCGTTTGACCAGGTCCGCGCAGCCGGACACGAACCCCTTCTGGTGGATGCGCAGACCGAAGGCCTCTCTCTGGAGGAAACCCGGCGGCGCATTGTCTCCTTTCAACCGGATTTTCTCGTGATTCCTACGGCGCCATCCTATTTGTTCTGGCGATGCCCGCCGCCCGAGTTGCGGGTCCCCATGGAATGGTTCAGAGGCCTGGACAGCGCGGCGACCAAGGTGGTGATCGGGCCCCATGCTTCAGCCACACCTGCGGCCGCTCTGCGCAAGACCGGCGCCCAGGTCGCCCTGCGCGGCGAGCCGGACCAGACCCTGCCCCAGCTTGCCGGTCTGCCGTGGGAGCAGGTCGCGGGTTGTTGTTTCAACAGAAACGGGGAGGTGCACATCAGCCCCTCGTTCGGCGTCGCTGACATGCGCGCGCTGGGGCCGCTCGACTTCAGGAACTACAGAGTGGAAGCTCATCGCCACCGGCATCATGTCTTTACCGACGACCAGGGACTGGGCGCCGAGTTGGAGTTTGCCCGCGGCTGTCCCTGGTCCTGCACCTTCTGCAACAAGACGCTGTTCCGCAACAAATTTCGCGAGCGCAGCGTCGCAACCGTCCTGAAGGAAGTTGATACCCTGATTTCGCGCGGCGTGCAGTACATATATTTCATTGACGAGATTTTCGGCGTGGGCAGGAACGTAAGGCGTCTGCTCGAAGGCATCGCCGAGCGTCCCGTCAAAATAGGCTTCCAGACGCGTATTGACCTCTGGGATGAGGAATCGCTGGACCTGCTCGGGCGCGCCCACTGCATCTCCATGGAGTGCGGCGTTGAATCCATTACGGAAGAAGGCAGGGAAGGTCTCAATAAGAACTGCCGGATGGATACCGGCAGGATCAGCGAACTGCTGATTTACGCGCGCAGCCGCATCCCCTGGGTGCAGGCGAACCTGATTTTGACGGACAAGGACGATCGCGGGCAGATTCGCGAATGGCAGGAGCATCTAAGACACCAAGGAGTATGGGTCAGCGAGCCGGTGCCCATGTTTCCGTTTCCCGGAAGCCCGCTGTACCAGCAGACGTTTGCCGCGCCACCGGATGATGAAGCTTGGGAACGCGCTCATCATTACTACACGACCACGTTTGCGCCAAAGGGCTACAGCGACATCCAGGAACAGAAACCTCTCCCCATTGAGGACCTGGAAAATGCACATCTTAGTCACCGCTGACACGCTCGGCGGTGTTTGGACCTATGCAAGAGAGCTCGTCACCGAACTGGCAAAGCGCGGTGTCCGCGTCACGCTGGTCAGCTTCGGGGACATCCCCGAACGAGCGCAAACGAACTGGATGGACGGGCTTGAAGGGCTGGACTTCCGTCCAACGGGCTTCAAGCTGGAGTGGATGCAGAATTCCGCCGCCGACATGGAGGTTTCAGCCGAATACCTGAGTGATGTTGTTCGCGAAACCAAACCTGACATCCTTCACTTGAACCAGTATTTCTATGGCGCGTTGGACTGCGACGTTCCCCGCCTGGTGGTTGCGCACAGTGACGTGGTGAGCTGGTGGTGGGCGGTGCACCAGAGCGCGCCGCCGGAGAGCGAATGGCTGCAGTGGTATCGGGAAATCGTCCGGCGGGGGCTTTCCTCCGCTACGGCGGTGGCGGCTCCCTCGCGCTGGATGTTGCAGCAGGTCACCAGCAACTACCTGCAGCCGCGGGCCGCCTCAGTGGTTTACAACGGACGCAATGCCGCATTGTTCCAGCCGCATGCCGCGAAGCAGGAGATCATTGTCAGTGTGGGCAGGCTGTGGGACAGCGGCAAGAATGCCGCATTGCTCCTGCGCGATGAAATGCCCGCCCCGGTATACATTGTGGGCGCCGGGCGGCATCCGGAATCGAACAGCGGCGCCTTTCAAGTGGAGGAGATCAGAAGCAACATCCATCTGGAGCCGCAAAAAGACGAGCCCGAACTGGCGGGTCTGCTTTCCCGCGCCGCGGTTTACGCCGCCACTTCGCAATATGAGCCGTTTGGTCTCGCCCCACTGGAAGCGGCCCTCTCGCGCTGCGCGATTGTGG
>DATIWA010000120.1:0-6373 GCA_035465515.1 Candidatus Limnocylindrales bacterium
CGCCGCTGTTTCGTCCACCGTTTGGCGGGCGCCGCCCCGGCGTACTGCGCGCCGCGCGCCACATGGGCCTGGAGACGGTGATGTGGTCGGTGACGGGGTTCGATTGGAGCGCGAAATCTTCAGAGTCCATCGTCCACAAAGTTAACCGCCAGGTGGAGGGCCGCCGCGCCAGGCAGAGCGAGATCATTCTGCTGCACGATGGCGGGCATCTTGCCTTCGGCGCGGACCGCAGCCATACCGTGGAGGCCACGCGCGTGCTTCTGGAGAAACATTCAGCGACGAAACAATTCGTTCCCGTTTTGGAACTGGCCCGCGATTAACAACGATGGTGGATAGTATTTAGCCGCATAAATGGCGGCTGAGATACAATTCTGGCCAATTCTGCTGGCTCGGAGCATCACTTGAACAAGTTCCTGTATCCCCTGTTGATTCTGGTTTTCGCCGCTCCATTTTGCGCGGCACAGTCGAGTATTGAAGGCATCGTCAAGACCCAATCCGGCGCGCCGTTGCAGGGAGCGGAAGTTTCACTCATGCATGCCGGAGTATCCACGCCCATCATGAAGGCAACGACGGACGCGCAGGGAAAATTCCGCTTCCCCAGCGTTGAAGGCGGCGAATACACCGTCAGCACGGAAGCTGCAGGACGATTTCCCAGCCGGTATCAACTGGTGCTGCGCCCGCGCGAGCCGGTATCGCTCACTATTGAACTGGCTGCAAAAACCAGCCCCGAGGTGGAAGTGGAAGTCCGGGCGCATGCGCTGACCATTGATCCCGACAAGACCGGTACCTCGCAGACGCTGACGCACCAGGAGCTGGAGCTGTTGCCGGAGCCGCTGGTGGAATCCACCAACGCGCTGGTTTCCAACTTTATGCCCGGCGCCAGCCAGAGCCATGACAATTTCATCAATGTGCGCGGCAATGAATTTTCGCTGCACGAATTCGTGAACGGCGTTTCTTTTCTGGACAACACGCAGCCGCAGTTCAGCCCGGGAGTAAGCCCGCAGATTTTTGAGACCGTTGACCTGATGACGGGCGGTTTTACGCCGGAGTTCGGCAACCGCTTTGGCGGCGTGCTGGACATCACCACGCGTTCCGGGCGCTCCATGAACGGCCACGGCTCAGTGAACTTCCGCGGCGCCACGCAGGACACCTACGACCTGAACGCCGAGTACGGCGGCTCAAAGGGCCGGCTGGGCTACTACACATTTGTAGACGGCTTTACCTCCGGACGTTTTCTGGACCCGCCGGAGCCGGTGGAGTTGAACGACTTTGGCGGCGGCCTGCGCGGGACGGCGCAATTGGATTGGCAGGGCGCGAAGAACAGCTACAAGCTGCTGCTGATGGGCAGCGGCGCCGACTTCCAGCAGCCGAACCTGACCGAGGACCAGCTTGCAGGGAGAAACGCCTCTCGCCGGCTCAAGCAGCAAACCGCCATCCTGACGTGGAACCACACGTTTTCGCCCGACGCGGTCCTGACCAGTTCGATCTACCAGCGCATTGGCGCGGACAATATTCTGCCTACGTCCGACCCGGACACGCCGCTCTCCATCGGCTCCCGCAGCCCGCTTACAGTGGGCGTGAAAAGCGATTTGATCCGGCTGTGGCACGGCCACGTGATCAAGGCAGGAGTGGACCTGGTGCGCCTGCGGGAGCTGGAAAGCTTCTTTATTGACGGCCGCGGCGACGCGGAAATCTTCAACCTGGATGCGAGCGGCGTGTTCAGTTTTCGCGGCGGCGTGAAGGGCGGCCAGGCCAGCCTTTATCTGCAGGACCACTTTTCGCCCTTCCGCAACCTGGTGGTGGATTTTGGCGCCCGCTACGACCACTTTGACCTGGTTGACACGGCCGTGCAGGTCAGCCCGCGGGTCGGCATTGCCTATCACATTGAAAAGACCAGATCGGTGGTGCGGGCCTCCTACAACCGGCTCTTCTCGCCGCCTCCCATCGAGTACTCATTGCTGGCCAGCTTTATCGGCAACAACGCTGCCGACCTGGGACAGCGGGTAGGGAACGTGCGCGCCTACAGGCAGAATTATTTTGAGGCCGGCTGGCAGCAGGAGTTGCATCCCGAGATAAGCCTGGAGGTGGATGCCTATACGTTCTCCGGGCATGACAGCTTTGAGAACCACGAGATCGGCATCTCCCGGCTCTTTCTTCCGATCAACTTTCATACCGCGCGCTCCAGCGGGGCGGATGTGATCCTGACGGTCCGCAACCTGGAGCGTCTGGGCATCAGCGGGCGTCTGCAATACACTCTTTCCCGCACGTATTTTTACGGCCCGGTGAGCGGCGGTTTCACCGGAGATGAGCCGCTCGATCCGGGTGAGCGCATCCAGCCGGCATTTGACCAGCTCCATACCGGGACGGCGAACCTCTTTTACCGCAATCGCTGGCGAAATTCGTGGTTCGGCACAGCCCTGCGTTACGGAAGCGGCACGATTGTGGAGCGGGGGCCGCGTCTGCCCCAACACCTGACCACAGACCTGGCTGCGGGGCTCACGGTGTGGAATGCCGAGTCACGCCGGCTTGATTTGCAGCTTGATGCAACAAACCTGATGGATAACCGGTATCAGATCGCCAAGGAGAGCGAGGAGATTCCGATCCAGTTTTCCCCCTCGCGGACGCTGGGAGGCAGCCTGAAATTCCACTTCTGACACGGAACTAAGGTGCCAAAACCGGGTTTTCAGAAAGACTGGAAGGCTGTTTTCTTAGGTAAAATCAAGAAAACAGCCTTTTAACATTCTGGAGTTGGGATGAATGTCCACCTGAAATGGGCGGCGGTTCTTATGGCCACGCTGGCCCTTTCCGCCGCGGCGCTGGCTGCGGACGCCTCAAGCCTAAAGCCGCCGCCGGGCGCCGCGGTGGCGCTGGTTGTGTTTGAAGACCTGCAATGCCCGGACTGCGCGCGGGCTTATCCTGTGTTTTGGGAAGCGGCCAGGGCACACAAAATCCCGGTGATGCTGCACGATTTTCCGCTGCCTCGCCACAACTGGTCTTTCAAAGCCGCGGTGTTTGCGCGGTTCTTTGATACGAAATCGCAAAAACTGGGCAACGAGTACCGGGGGTACATCTATAAGAACCAGCCGCAGATTTCGAACGAAGCCGGTCTTCAGCAATACACCCAGAAGTTTGCCGACGAAAACAATGTGCCGCTGCCCTTCGCGGTTGATCCTGACGGAAAGCTGGCGGAGAAAGTGCGGACCGACTTCAGCCTGGGACAGAGCATCGGCCTGGAACATACGCCGACCATCTTTGTGATCGGCCGCGGGACCGCCTCCACGCCGTTTGTTGAAGTGGTGGATCCGGGAAAGCTGAGCGCAGCCATAGAGGACATGCAGAAGAAGGCGGCTGCGGCAACCCCGGCAAAGAGCCTCCCGCGTAAGACACGCAAGAAGACCCGATAAAGATTTCTATCGCAATTTTTTGGAGCTGAGATGAATTTGAGAACAGTATTTAGTGGTTTGGCCGCAGTACTCCTGTTGTGCATGGCTGCGTTTGCGGCGGATGGCTCGGCGCTGAAGCCTCCGGCCGGCGCTAGGGTGGCCGTGGTGGTTTTTGAAGACCTGGAATGCCCGTCGTGCGCCAGAGCCTATCCGGTGGTGTGGGAGACAGCGAACGCGCACCACGTCCCCGTGGTGCTGCGCGACTTTCCGCTGGCCATCCACCACTGGTCCATGGAAGCGGCGATTTTTGCCCGTTACTTCGATACCAAATCGCAGAAGCTGGGAAACGAGTTCCGCGGCTACATTTACCAGAACCAGCCCAACATCACGCCGGAAAACCTGCGCCAATACGTCCAGAAGTTTGCCGATGATGCGAAGGTCCCGCTTCCGTTCGTGCTGGATTCAGACGGCAAGTTGAAGGAAAAGGTCCTGGCGGACCGCACCATGGGGGAGAAAGCCGGATTGGTGCACACGCCGACGATCTTCGTGATCGGCAACGGAGTCCCGTTTGTTGAGGTGCAGGAGCCTGACAAGCTGGGTGAGATTATTGAAGACATGCAGAAGAAGGCGGGCGCGCCAGCGGCCGCGAAGAAGGTCAGGTTTCACAAGAAGACAACGCGCTGAGATTTTGCCGGGTTCGATCCAGAAGTGAATGGGCGGGGCAGCCATGGCTGCTCCGCCCATGGTAGTCAGAGTGAGAATTACTTGATTTTGCCCAGCTCGGTGACAATCTCTTCATAATCCGGCTCCTGGCCCAGTTCGTACACCCGGGAGAAGCCGATTTTGCCCTGTTTATCAACGATGAAAATGGCCCGCTCATTAATGCCGGGTAGCGGCTCGCCTTCACGCAGGATGCCATATTTCTGCGCCGTGCCGGCGTGAGGCCAGTAATCGCTGGCCAGGGGATACTCCTGCCAGCCAATGGATTTTTCCTGCCACGCGAGGTGGCTATAAATGGAATCCGGGCTGATGCCCACGACCTGGGCATCCTTGTCGGCGAACTTGGACAGATAACTGCCGTACGCCGACATTTCATTGGTTCAAGTTGGGCTCCAGTCCAGTGGATAAAACGCCAGGACCACATTCTTTTTGCCGCGGAAATCGCTGAGCTTGATCTTGTGTTTCTGTTTGCCGGTGCAGGCGGCAAGCTCAAAGTCCGGGGCAGAATCTCCAGCTTTTAAAGCTGACATCCAGTCCTCCAGTTACAATTTGTGGAAATACCCGGATGCACCCGGTGAGGCATGGCCCGCCGGATGCAAACTTATAATTTTATCAGTGGCCAAAAAAAATAAGACAGGTTAGCTTTAGAAAACGGCATTCGCCGGTCAGGCATCGAACCCGGTGGGGTTCTCAAGCGCCAAAAAAGGCAGGAACACATGCTGGGATTCAGCACCTACAATTACGAGCACTTCTCCCGCGAAATTCTTCATGAGCTTTCCCGCGCACCGTTCTCCGGCCCGGAACCGGGCGAAAACGCGCCGGATTTCAAGGCCACAACCCTGGAGGGCGAGACCCTGCGCCTGAGCGACTTCAGGGGGAAAAAGAATGTGCTGCTGGTATTCGGGTCAGCCACCTGCCCGATGACGGCGGCGTCCATCAAGGGCATCAACGAACTTTACGACGATTTTCGCGGCGACGAGATCGAGTTCCTGTTTATTTATGCGCGCGAGGCGCATCCCGGAGAGCGCATTCCGGCGCACCGCTCAATGGAGGACAAGGTCAGCGCGGCAACCGTGCTGCGCGACGAGGAAGAGCTGGAAATGCCCGTGCTGGTGGACGACCTGCGCGGCTCCATTCACCGGAAATATTCCCGCATGCCCAATCCGGCATTCTTGATTGACAGGTCGGGACGCGTGGCCTTCCGCGCGATGTGGGCCAAGCCCGCACAGCTGGAATCGGCCATTGAAGAGCTTCTTGAACTTCAGGAAGAACGCGGCGTGGACCATGTGGTGGTCAGCGGCGGCCAGGACCTTTCCATGCCGCTCCCCTACCGCGTGCTCTATTCCTATCGCGCACTGGAGCGGGGCGGCGAAGAGTCGCTCAGCGATTTTCGTAGCGCGCTTGGGCTGCCGGGCCGGGTAACGCTGACCGCATCTCACATCGCCACGCCACTGCTGGGAAACCCCGGAAGGATACTGGCGCTGGGCGCGGTGACCGCCGCAGTTCTGGCCGGAGGGCTGTATGCCGGATTTGAGCTGCGCAAGCGGCGGCTGGGCATCCGTCGTAATCCCTATCGCGCCTACGAGAAGGACGCGGTGCGCGATACCGAGACTGGCACGGATTATGGGGCGGTAGGAATCTGAAGCCTGTCTATCTGGCAGCAAATGGCCGAGACTAAGCACAAAGCATGTCCGAGTGGCTTTGCCGCCACCTCTTTTTCGGGCTGAGCCTTAACCGCCAAAGGCGTGCGCTGCCGCTTCAATCGTGCGATGAATGTCACCGTCAGTATGTGCCGCGCTGACGAAGAGCGCTTCATATTGTGAGGGCGGCAAATAGATTCCACGGTCAAGCATGGCGCGGTGGAACCCGGCAAATGCGTCAGTGTCGGATTTTGATGCGGTGTCCCAGTCGCATACCGGGCCGGCCTGGAAGAACCAGGTCAGCATGGAGCCAACACGATTGGCGCACAGCGGAACCCCATGCTGCCGCGCGACAGCGAGAACCCCTTCGGCCAGGGCCGAAGTGCGCTTCTCAAGATGCGCGTAGATCTCCGGGTGTTCGCGAAGATGGCGCAGCGTGGCCAGGCCGGCAGCCATGGCCAGAGGATTGCCGGAGAGCGTTCCTGCCTGATAGACCGGGCCGACCGGGGCGACCATCTCCATGATTTCGTTGCGTCCGCCATAAGCGCCCACGGGCAGGCCGCCGCCGATGATCTTGCCCAGCGTTGTCAGATCGGGCTTGATGTTATAGCGTTCCTGGGCGCCACCAAA
>DATIWA010000121.1:0-4399 GCA_035465515.1 Candidatus Limnocylindrales bacterium
CATGCAAGCCAGTCGCCTTGCCGCCGGGTGGGAACTACTCGCAGCGGAGAGCCACCATTGGATCAACCCTGGTGGCCCGCCGCGCCGGTATGTAGGATGCAGCCAGCGATACCGCCAGCATCACCACGCCGGCGGCCCCCAGGGTCAGGGGATCAGTCGGTTTGATCTCATAAAGCTCGCTGGCCAGCAAACGCGTAAGCAGCAGGGAACCTCCCAATCCAATCGCCGCGCCCAGCAGCGCCAACCGGATTCCCTGGCGCAGCACCAGTCGCAGAACATTTTCCGGCCGCGCGCCCAGGGCCATGCGGATCCCGATTTCCTGCGTCCGCTGGCTGACCGAGTAAGAAATCACGCCGTAGATTCCGATCAGCGTCAATGCCAGGCCGGCAAAAGCAAACGCGCCCAGCAGCCAGGTACGGAACCGCGGCTGCGCCACCGATTGCGAAATGATCTCCGTCATGCTGCGAATCTTCTCTACAGGCAGATCTTTGTCCACCGACCACACGGTCCTCCGCAGCAGACTGGCCAGCAGCAGCGGATCGGCATTGCCGCGCACCATCACATGCATGGAACCGTATGTGTCCTCGAGCAATGGAAAATATATCTGGAGACGCGGCTTCGAGCTCAGCAGAATGTCCCGCGTATCGGAGACCACGCCGGCAATCCGGTAACCGTCCGTCGGTTCCGGTCCCAGCTTGATCATTGTGCCCGTGGGGTCCTTTCCAGCGAAGAACCGTCGCGCCATTGATTCATTGATCACCACGACCTGCGGGCTGCCCTTCACGTCGCGTTCGTTGAACCCGCGTCCGTGGAGCAGGCGGATGCCCATGGCTTCAAAGAAACCAGGACTCACCGACTTGGCTTCAGCATTCACATTCTTCTCGTTCAAGCCAATCGAGGACGGGTTGAACGAGAGCAGCGCCGCGGAGCCGTCCATCATCGCGTTGTTGGCCAGGGCGACGCCGGTGAACTGCGGTTGTGACCGCAATGCCTCCAGCAGCCGCTGCGCGAAGAGGCGCTGCGCGTCGGCGGTGGGATATCGCGAGGGAGAGAGAACTACGGGCGCAGTCAGCAGGTGGTCAGTGCGGAAGCCCGCGTTCACGCTCATCAGCCGGAACAGGCTGTGCGCCATCAGGGCGGAACCGGTCAGCAGCACCAGCGCCAGCGCGACTTCTGACACAACCAGAAAGTTGCGAAGGGAAAACCGTTGCGGCGACGCGGTGCCTGCCGCGCGGTCCTTCAGCGCCAGAGTCAAATCGCGGCGTGAACTGTGGAGCGCCGGAGCGAGCCCGCAAAGGATTCCGGCCAGCGACGATACCGCAAGGGCGATTGCCGCCATGACGGGCTGCAGCCTTATCTCATCAACTCGGGCGAAGTTCAAAGGAGCAAGCGCCCGAAACGCGCCCACGCTTGCCATGGCCAGCAGCATCCCGGCAATTCCGCCCGCAAAGGCCAGCAACAGGGTTTCTATCAGAAGCTGTCCCAGAATGCGCCCGCGGCTTGCTCCCAACGCGGCACGCATCGCAATCTCGCGCTCCCGGCGCGTCCCCCGGGCAAGGACCAGGTTGCCCACGTTCGCGCAGCCGATCAGCAGCAGAAAAATCACCGCTCCCGCCAGCACCATCAGCTCGGACCTTGCGCCCTTGCCAACCACGACGTCCTGCAGCGACTCGACTTTAAAGCGTATCCCCGATTCTTCCTTGGGATATTCCCGCGCAAGCTGCGCGGCGATGATGTCCATTTCAGATTGCGCGCCGGGGACCGAGGCGGACGGGCGCAGCTTGCCCAGCGTGAAATAGTTCCAATTCGTCCGCATGGCCTGCTCCTTTGCGCTGATGATCAGAGGCACCCAGGCTTCGGCCGTCGGGTAGCTCGAATTGTCCGGAAGAATTCCCGCCACCGTGTATGGCTTTTGGTCCAGCATGATGGCTTTTCCCACCATGTGCGGGTCGGACCCGAATCGTCGCTGCCACAGCGCATGGCTGATCAGTACAACATCGCCGTTCTTCTGCCGCTCGTCATCTTCTTCAAGAAGACGTCCGGTCTGCGGTTGTACTTCGAAAACACTGAAGAAACCAGGCGACACGGCTGCCACGGAGATCAATTCCGGTTCCCCAACCCCAGTCAGGCTGAGGTTTCGCACCTGGTAGGAGGCCAGAGCTGCAAAAGACCTGGAGTGCGCCTTGAGTTCATCGAAATCCGGCTTGGACTGGCCCATCTGAAATTCCGGGAACATGGGCGAGACGGTCCAGATGTGCACCAGGCGCGATGAGTCTCTGTAAGGCAGAGGCCGGAGCAGGACCGCGTTCACAATACTGAAGATGGCGGTTGCGGCGCCGACCCCCAGAGCAAGCGTGAGAACGGCCACGGTGGCGAACCCCGGCGCCTTGCGCAGCCCGCGCAGTCCGTACCGAATGTCCTGAATCAGGGCCTCCAGCACTGAAAAGCCCCAGTTCTGCCGGCTTTCTTCCTGCTGCAATGTCGTGTTGCCAAGCTGGCGCTGCGCCGCGTATCGGGCCTCCACCGGGTCCATTCCGGCAGCAATGTTCTTGCGCACCTTCATCTCCGCGTGCTGGCGCATTTCCTCCTGAAGGTCGCGATCAAACTCCCTGCGTTTCAGCAGAAACAGCAACTTTCGCCAATACTGGCCTGCCTGCCACATGACTTGCTCCTATGCCGGCTCCATTACCCGCGCAATCGCGGCGATCATCCGCTTGAAGTTTTCCTGTTCAACGCCAAGCTGCTTTTTCCCCGACCTGGTCAGCGTGTAGTAGCGCGCCCGGCGATTGTTTTCTGATCTGCCCCACTCCGCCTTCACCCATCCCTTCACCAGCAGACGTTGCAGGGCGGGATAAAGAGATCCTTCTTCCACCTGCAGGATTTCGTCGGAAATTTCCTGGATCTGCTGGGCGATGCCGTAGCCGTGCATGGCCCCGCGCGTCAGCGTCTGCAGGATCAGCATCTCCAGCGTCCCGGGAAGCAATTCATTTTTCGTCGCGATACGTACCATAGAGTTCCTTCATAGACTATCTATGGGAGATTAGACGATGGCTCCTGCGCGATGTCAACGGCTGTTTTTGTGATGAGAGGAATCTTATTTCACGTTGAATGTCACATCGGCGTTGAAGCGATCCGGCCGGCCGTTATGGATATATGGCCTGAACTTCCATTGCCGCAGCGCGCGGTCGCCCGCCATGAACAGCGCCGGTTTCACGTGGTTTGGATTGGTCACGCCGCGGATGTTTCCATGCTCGTCCACCGCCAATCGCAAAGTGAATTTTGTCGCCTCTGCAGCCGTCGCCGAAAGGTGCGCCTCTACCACCCGCGTAGCCAGCTTGCGAGCTTCGGCGTTGGTGAGCAGCGGTATCGGCTCGCCCATTTTTGTTTCATAAGCAAACGTCAGCACAGACTCCATCTGGAAGGGAACTCCGTTCACGTAGGGCTGGAATTTCCAATGCTTTACCTGCTCGCAGGCCGCCGCGTCCACCTCATGGTTGGTGGATTCCAGCGGCCATGCCTCGCGCACCTCTCCGCGGCGGTCCACTGAGACGTAAACGCTTACGGTGCCGGCGGATTTGCCCTCGCGCACCGCAGGCCATGCAATGTCAGGCGCTGTCAGGGCGATCTTGCGCGCCGTGTCTTCCCCAATCTGCGCGCTTTTCAATTGCTCTGCCGCGGGCGTTGGCTTATCAATGGCAAACAGCGCGTCTTCTACATGGCCCGGGCTTTCCAGCAGGTAGATTCGCGCCTCCAGGACCGTCGCAAGCCCCAGTGCGGCCGTGATTTTTCGGGCTACGTTCTTGCCCTTGAAAGACCTGTAGTCCTCGAAATGCGCTTTATATCCGGGCGTGATCACCTGTTGCAACAGCCCCACCTTCCCCTGAAAACAGAAGACATATGTCAAGCTGCTGCGCACCGGCGCAACCCCCGTCGGCACACCCAGGTCGAGGCAGGCATTCGACTTGACTGAGTCCGTCGGAAGATTGATCTCACCCCTGAGATGTTTCAGCTGCGCCAGCATGGGCAGCGGATCAAAGATTGCCGTGACCAGATTGTGCAGCCAGAACGGATAGTAATCGCCGGTGTCCTGTTCCAGAACTTGCCCCTGGTTCACGATCAGCGTCTGCGAGAACTGAGATGACTGGATTGTCCTGCGCCACTTCTCCGGCGATACCCAGAACTCTTCAATCTCGGCCTTGTAGTCTGAAGACCCATTGGCAGATGCGGAGATTTCCGCTTTCAGGTGAAACGGCGCGCTCCCAGGCAGCGTGAGCTGCGATTTTTGCACCGCCCTCTCACCCGCTTCGCCGATGGCGATCTTCCGGTCCTGCGCGCCGCCCATGCGCGGACAGAGCAGCATCAGCCAGGACAGCAAGCAAATGGCAATATTGCCGCAGGA
>DATIWA010000122.1:0-1572 GCA_035465515.1 Candidatus Limnocylindrales bacterium
TGGCCGGCAGCTCGCATCTCTTTCTTCTTCTCGTTGACTTCAATTTCGCCGGCGCCGGCCACGCAGCATTTACCCATGCCGCGCGTGACCACGGCTGCGTGGCTGGTCATCCCTCCGCGTGAAGTCAGAATGCCAACGGCCACTTCCATGCCGTGAATGTCTTCGGGCGTGGTTTCTCCACGCACCAGGATGATCGGGTTTTTCTTTGCGCCAGTACCCGCGGCTTTCACCGCATCGTTCGCGGTGAACACGATCTGGCCAACGGCTGCGCCGGGCGATGCCGGCAGGCCCGTGGCCAGCACCTCGATGTCTTCGCTGCTCTCATCCAGTTTGGGGACCAGGAAATCATAAAGCTGGTTGGGTTCCACGCGGAAAATGGCTTCTTCCGGCTTGATCAAGCCTTCATTCACCATGTCAATGGCCACGCGGACCGCCGCGCGCCCCGTGCGCTTGCCGTTGCGCGTTTGCAGCATGTACAGCCGGCTCTCCTGGATGGTGAACTCAAAGTCCTGCATGTCGCGGTAATGCTTTTCCAGCCGCGTGGTGATTTCCCGAAGCTGGTCGTACACTTCCGGCATCACCTTCTTCAGTTCACTGATATGAATCGGCGTCCGGATGCCGGCAACCACGTCTTCGCCCTGGGCGTTCATCAGGAACTCGCCGTAAAATTCCTTCTCCCCGTTGGCGGGATTGCGGGTGAATCCCACGCCCGTGCCGCTGGTCTCGCCCAGGTTGCCGAACACCATGGCCTGCACATTGACCGCGGTACCCAGATCGTCAGAGATGTTGTTGATGCGCCGGTAAACTTTCGCGCGATCGTTGTTCCAGGAACGAAACACGGCGTCACGCGCCATGGTGAGCTGCTCCAGGGGCTCCTGCGGAAATTCGCGCCCGGCATTCTTTTTCACGACCTGCTTGTACAGCGCAATTACTTCTTTCAAGTCGTCCGCCGTAAGCTCAGTGTCCAGCTTGACGCCGCGTTTGTGCTTCTGGCCGTCAAAGACTTCGTCAAACGCGTGCTTGGGAATGTCCAGGACCACGTTGCCGAACATCTGGATGAGGCGGCGGTAGGAGTCGTAAGCGAAACGCTCGTTGTTCGACTTGCGCGCCAGCGCTTTCACGCTCTCGTCGTTCAGGCCCAGGTTCAGGATGGTGTCCATCATGCCGGGCATGGAGAACTTGGCTCCGGAGCGCACACTCACCAGAAGCGGACTGTCTCCCGCGCCAAGCTTCTGGTTCTGTAGCTGCTCAAGCCGCGCCAGCGCCGCCATGGTCTCCTGCGAAACCGCGTCCGACGTCCGGTTCGTCCGCATGTATTCACGGCAGGCTTCCGTCTGGATGGTAAACCCCGGAGGGACCGGCAATCCGGCATTGGTCATTTCTGCCAGGCCGGCTCCTTTGCCGCCCAGCTCGTCCTTCATCCTGCCATTGCCTTCGGCTTTGCCTGCGCCGAAGAAAAACACATACTGCGTTCCCTTTTTGGGCTCGGTCGCGACCTTTGAGGGGGGTGGTGAAACGGGCGTTACGCTCATCGGCTGGTCTCCCTGATTGCAAGTGAGGCTTGGGGCCTTG
>DATIWA010000123.1:0-7580 GCA_035465515.1 Candidatus Limnocylindrales bacterium
CGAGCGGCTCAGCGAAAAACCCGTAGTTGTGGTCAGCGCGCTCGCCAAAATTACCGACCAGCTTCTGGCCATGGCTGCCGCCGCCGGCGCCGGCCACCGCGATAAGGCCCTGGAACTCTCCCGCGCCGCTCGCGAACGCCACTACAAGACCGCTGTTGACCTGCTGGGCACGCACGCCTTTGAACAAATCGCTCCCGAACTGGAAGCCGACTTTGACGCCCTGGACGAGCTGCTGCGTGGCGTAGTGGCCGTGGGCGAGTTGACCGCCCGCACCACAGATACGATCGCCGGGTTTGGAGAACGCGTCTCCTCCAAAATCGCAGCGGCGGCTTTTTCTCAGCGCGGCATCGAGGCCTGCCACGTGGATTCCCGCCAGTGCATCGTCACCGACGCCGGCTTCGGCAAGGCCGTCCCCCAATTTGAAGAGTCCAACGCCCGTCTCGCGGAGATCGTGCGGCCTCTGCTTCAGCGCGGACGCGTGGCCGTGATGGGCGGATTCATCGGCTCCACGCGCGAGGGCATCTCCACCACCCTGGGCCGTGGCGGCTCGGACTTCAGCGCGGCCATTGTCGGCGCCGGGCTCGACGCCACGCGAATCGAGATCTGGACTGACGTGGACGGCATGATGACCACCGATCCCAACCTCTGCCCGCAGGCACGCCGCATCAAGACCATCAGCTTTGAAGAGGCGGCCGAGTTGGCCTACTTCGGCGCCAAGGTGCTGCACCCCGCCACGCTGCTGCCCGCCATCCAGAAAAATATTCCGGTGCTGATCCTGAATTCGCGCAACCCGGCGTGCGACGGCACCCGCATCACCGCAACCGCCCCGAAGAGCAGGAACGTCTTTAAAGCCATCGCCGCCAAGAAGCGGATCACTGTGGTGGACGTGGTAGCCACGCGCATGCTCATGGCGCATGGCTTTCTCAAAAGCATCTTTGAGGTCTTCGCCAACCACCGCTGCCCCGTGGATATGGTCTCCACCTCGGAGGTCAGCGTGTCAGTCACGGTGGACTCCAACGAATCCATCGCCGCGATTGCCGCCGACCTGGGCCGGCTGGCGGACGTGAAGTATGAAGGCCGCAAAGCCATCGTCTGCCTCGTCGGCGAAAACATCCGCAACACGCCGGGCATCGCCGCCAGGGTTTTCACCGCGATCGCCGATGTGAACATTCAGATGATCTCCCAGGGCGCGTCGGAAATTAACATCAGCTTCGTCATTGACGAGCCCGACGTCCCTAAAGTAGTGTCACGTCTGCACCAGGTGTTCTTTTCAGAAGTGGATCCTGAGGTATTCGCGTGAAAATACTTGTTCTTGGGCGCGGTAAGACCGGCGCGCTGGTGGCTGAGGTTGCCAGGGAACGCGGCCATGAAGTGACTTCACTGGCCAGCCAGGACAATCCTGACGGCCGCGGCCTCACCCCCGATCTCCTGCGCCAGGCCGACGTGGCGGTTGACTTCACCACGCCGCACGCCATCATTCCCAACGTCATCCGCTGCGCTGAGGCCCGTCTCCCCGTCGTGGTGGGGACCACAGGCTGGCATCAGCATCTCGACAAAGTCCGCGAACTGATCACCGAGCGCAATTCAGCCCTGCTGTATGGCTCCAACTTCTCCGTGGGAATGAATTTCTTCTTCAAGGCTGTGCAGGCCATCGCCCCCATTCTGAAAAGCGATTACCGCGGCAACATCGTGGAAAAACACCATGTGCACAAAAAAGACAAGCCATCCGGGACGGCGGTCACCCTGCAAAAGATTCTGGAATCCGGCTCCGGCGCCAGGCTCGAAATCGTGTCCGTGCGCGAAGGCGACACCGTAGGCATGCACCTGATCTCGCTGGACTCGCCCAACGACACCATTCTTCTCACCCATGATGCCAAGTCCCGCCTGGGCTTTGCCGAAGGTGCGGTCCGCGCCGCCGAATGGCTCCACGGCAAGACCGGCTTCTACGAATTCCCGGAAATCGTGGACCAGCTCTGAACCAATCCGGCTTGGTAATATCCTGATCTCCGCGCTTTACGTTTCATCCCGCCACAAAAATGGCCCGGGAATGAAGCAATTTCGGCGGTTCCCCGGTTTTGTTATCCTATCCGCATGAACCTCCAGGGTTGCGGGACAGCGCTGATTACGCCTTTTCGTCAGGACCAGGCCATTGACCAGGAGCGGCTGGGCCGCCTTGTCGAATGGCAGATTGAATCCGGCATTCACTTCCTGGTACCGTGCGGCACCACCGGCGAAACGCCTACGCTGAGCAGGGAAGAATGGCTGCGCGTGATTGATATCACGGTTGAAGTCGCCGCAGGACGTGTGCCCGTTGTGGCCGGGGCCACCTCCAATGACACTGCCGACGCCGTGCATAAGGCCCGCGAACTGAACAAGCGCAGGGGCGTGGACGCCATCCTGACCGCGTCACCTTATTACAACAAGCCGACACAGGAAGGCCAGTACCAGCACTTCAAGGCCATTGCTGAGGCCGTGGAAAAGCCTCTGGTGCTCTATAACGTCCCCGGACGAACCGGCGCCAATATCGAGCCGGCCACTCTGGGCCGCCTGGCGAAGATTCCCAACATCATTGCCGTGAAAGAAGCCAGCGGCAACATCAGCCAGATTGCGGAAATTTTCAACCACGTTCCTTCCGGCTTTCGCGTCTTCTCCGGCGATGACGCCGTGACCCTGCCGGTCATCTCCCTCGGAGGCGTGGGCATCATTTCTGTGGCGTCCAACGAGATTCCCCGCGAAATGTCGGAGCTCACCGCGGCGGCGCTCAACAATGACTGGAACAAGGCCCGCCAGATCCAGCACAAGTTTCTGCCCCTGATGCAGGCCAACTTCCTTGAATCCAATCCCGGCCCGGTGAAGGCCGTGCTGGCCATGATGGGCCGCGTTGAAGAGGTCTATCGCCTGCCCATGGTGCCGGTGAAGAAAGAAACCCGCGCCAGGCTGGAGAAGATCGCAGCGGAAGTCGGCTTGCTGGCTCCCGTCCACGCGGCGGTTTCTGACTTGTAGCGTAAGCGAGCTTGAAAGCCGCTGCCCCTGATTGCGATTGCCTTGTGTTTGGCCTTCCCGGGCTGGTCCATGCTCAGACGAAAACAGGCGAGCTGCCGCTCCACGCCACGCCAATGGGGTATCCGGCAATGGTCCTCGCTGGCAGCATGAGCGAATGCCCGGTCGCTTTCTTAGAACAGCACGTCAAAATCCAACCTGAACCTTCTCCCGTAGCTGCCGAAAAATGTGCCGAACAGCGGATCTGCGATATTGGGATGGTTGGCCAGGGCGTTGAAGTGGTTGGTCAGGTTCAGGCCGCGTAATGTCAGCCGCCCCGCATATTTCGGCGTGATCTGGAAGTCTTTCATCAACTGCGCGTCCAGCGAGAAGTAGGCCGGAAATCGCTGCGAGTTCGCCACACCCACAAAATTCTGGTAGGCGTCAGTCACGGAGTAGGGAAAGCCGGTGCGGTATTCCACCATTGGCGCGATCTTCATCCGCCATTTCAGCGGCATCTCGCCCCACACCAGCAGCCGGTTGGGCGAGTCGCTGCTCAGGTTGCTGTAAAACTGGGGGCGCACGATAGGGAAGGAAATGTCGCCCAGATACGTGCTCAGCGCATCCAGGCTGCCCACGGCATGGCTGTGCACGTAAGAGATGAATACCTTTTTCTTCTTCTGCTCCGCGATGCGGGCCGTGACCTCGAAGTCGCGGTACTGCGAACTGCCCGCATCCCCCATGATCAATGCGTCCTGCCCGGTGGCCAGCAGACCCGGCGCAACCGTCACCAGGCCGTGCGATCCGCGGTAGCTGAATTTGAATTGCAGCCGCAGCAGGTCCGAGATCCGCTGCTCTAATTCAATGGACGACGCCACGCTGTACGGGGCGAAATCGCCGGCTTTCGGGGAAGAACCGTCGCGGTTCACGAGAAACAGGTGGCTGCCGGCAATGTCAATCGCGTTCAGGAAGGTGCGCGGCCCGTCCACCAGGTTGCCGTTGGCGTCAAATGTGGTCACCACCTGCTGCGGGTACTTCTCAAAGGCGTAGACGTTCAGCGGAACATGGTCGTAGAAGACTCCGGCGCCGCCCCGCAGGACGGTGCGCCCGCTCTTGAATGGCGTCCATGCGAACCCCGCGCGCGGCGCAAAGCGGGTTGTGCCGGTAATGTATTGCTGGCCCATCCTGAGTCCGGCGTCGAAAGCCAGTGACGGGGCCACGCTCCAGTGGTCCTGGGCGTAGGCGGCAAATTCAAAGTCCCGCTTGCTGAAACGGTCGCCTCCGGTGAACTCAATCTTTTTGAGCAGCACGCCGGAGAGGCTCTCGATGTTTACCGGTCGCGCGGCGAACGTCCCGTGATCGCCGGTGAAAGTCGCCGTGGTGCCGAATTGCAGATCGTGCTCGCCGCCGAATTTCAGCGGCTTCATGGTGTAACTTTCCCCCCAGGCCACGCGCCCAGACTGCCGGTCGTGCGTGCCGAAGTAGTTGCCGCTGTTCCCCGTCGGTGTCATCACCATGTCGGCCGTACCCTGCGGCTCCACGTCAACCTCAAAGGTCTGCCGCGCCAGCGTGCTTTGCAGCACGCCGCCTCCCACCGTCGCCCGGTCCGTCACCGCAAAGGCCAGTGCCATGCCGTTCACGTTGGGAGTGACCGGCTGCGGGTTGAAGAAATCAAGGTTGGCAAACTTCGTGTCCTGCGGATTGATCTGCATCGTGGCGGTGAGCGTGTGCTCCGGCGACACCACGTAGTCGAACTGGCTGAAGAAATTTCCCACCAGCGTGCGCGTCTCGTTGAATGGAAACGGCAGCACCAGGACCGGGCTTTTCTGGAGAAAAAGCTGCGCCGTTTGCGAGTAGTAGAGCTTCTGCCCGATCAGTGGTCCGCCAAAGCTTACGTTCGGCGTGGTTGAACGCAGACCGCGCAGATGGCCGCTGCGGATGCGGAATTCCGGGAGAGGATCGTTCAGTTCGAACCTCCATTTTTCGCCGCCGCGCCGCGTGTCCGCCGCAACCACGCCGGAAGTAAAGTTCCCGTACTGCGCCAGGAAGGGCGTGGCCGCCACGCTCAGCGTCTCCACGCTGTCCACGGGGACCAGCAGCCCGAACTGTCCGGTTGCGGGGTCGGTGGAGTCCACCGAGTTTACGATCAGAGCGTTGTGCTTCTCGTCCCCTCCCGCAATCGTGATTCCCTCATCGGTCTTCAGGACGCCCGGCGTGTAGGCCAGCGCGTCAGACACATTGGCGGGACGGTTGGGAAGCTGCTTCAGGTCCGCATGCTGCATCTCCTGCATGGGTGAGGCGCTTCCTGAATCGCCGGCCTGCACCACCACGTTCTCCTCGGCCTTCAGCCTGGGGACCATGGTGATGTCCACTTCAGCTCCCACCCCTTCCCCTGCACCCGTTTTTCCTGTGATCGGCTCGTACCCCTTTTTGCTGACGCTGAGTTGGAAGTTTGTAAGCTCTCCCAGTGGGATGGACGCTTCGCCGCGGGCGTTGGTGCTCGCGGTTGCCTTGACCGTGCCACCGGCGGTCACGCTGATCTGCGCGGCCGGAATCGGCTGGTTGGCTGGATCATGGACTTTCAGGGTCAGGGAGTTACGCTGGGGCGTCTGGGCAACGGCGTGGGAAAACACCAGCGGAAGAAATGCGAGGCCAAGCAAGGCCGGCAAACGCCAGTAGAGAAGAAACCGGTACGTCAACTTCTGCGGCATGAGACCTGATCAATCTGTCATTGTAGCCCGGATCACCGGCGGTGATTGCAAATACAGCATGAGCCGGCATGCCTCACCGGAATTGCAGCGGTCAAAAAAGCGGCCGCCCCAATGCGGCGCGGCCGTAAACGCATCGTCTCTCGCCCGGCCGTGACGGAAGGAGTCAAAACCGCCGGGCGAGAGGCACCCACTTGGAGAAACATCCCTGTCCTGTAGAGCGCGGGAAGCGGATTTTCTTGCAGCAAATTTTTGTGAATTTCAGGGCCGGGTGTTGCTGCTTCCCTGGGGTAGCTCGGCGATGAAAGCTTTCGCTCCGCGCGCCACCTCACCCTCATCGGAAAGGAAGCTGGAGGGTTTGCTCCCCGGTACCTCGATAATCCGGGCCCCCGGAATGCCCCTCTGGAAATCAATTCATTGCCTCCTTACTGCCCTTTGGCCACAGCCGCTGTGGCCAGCATCCCACCCAACCCCATGGTCTCCACCGCCGTGGAAGGCACGATCACCATCGAACCTTTTTCCTTGATCGCTTCATACAGCATATTCATGGCGCGCAGGTGGAGCGCGACCGGATTTTCGGCATAGGCTGCCGCGGCATGCACGAACTTGTCGGAGATCTCAGTCTCTGCCTGGCCCAGGATGATTCGCGCCTGACGTTCGCGTTCCGCCTGCGCCTGGCGTGACATGGCGTCTTCCAGTCCACCGGGGATCTTTACGTCGCGTATCTCAACCGATTGCACCGTGATGCCCCAGGACGTGGTCTTCTCATCAAGAATCTGCTGCAACTGCCGGCCCAGCGTTTCCCGCTCGGTGATCATCTGCGCCAGTTCGTGCCGCCCAATGGATTCGCGCAGAGCGGTCTGCGAACTGAGCATGATCGCCTCACTGAAATTCTCGACCTCCAGAATCGCTTTTTCCGGGTTCCACACCATCCAGAAAATGATGGCGTCAACGTTCACCGGAACGGTGTCCCGGGTCAGCGTGGATTCCGCCGTGACGCTGGCCACGCGTATGCGCTGGTCCACGAACGGGCTCAGCCTGTCAATCACCGGAACAATGTGCGCCAGCCCCGGCCCGCGCAGCCCGATGTAGCGCCCTACGCGCAGCACGGCCACCTTCTCCCACTGCTGCACCACCTTGATGGCGAACAGCAGATAGAGAGCGACCGCCCCGCCGGAGACAGCAATGGCCGGCTGTTTCATGGCTGCCCCAAGCAGCAAGCCGCCGCCCAGAAAGATCACGAAAAGCGCCAAACCGATTCCGCTGATGTTGCTGCCTGCAATCGCAGGTCTGGCTTTCCCATATGTGAACATAAGATTTATCTCCTTCTTGCCGGTTCAGGCGCGTGCTCACGCAAGGCCTGCGCCAGCTCTTCCGCGGTGAACCCGGCCTCTGCGGCGCGGGCAAGAAACTCGCCCGCAATTTGCGCCAGTTGCCGCGCTCGCTCCGTTTCGTCGCGCTTCACCTTTTTCTGTGTAATAAAGGTCCCGGTCCCCTGCTGTGTCTCCAGAAAGCCGCCCAGTTCCAGTTCGCGGTACGCCCGCAAGACGGTATTGAGATTGATGGCCAGGTCCACGGCCAATTGCCGGATGGTGGGCAGTTGGTCGCCCGCCTGGAGCAGGCCGGAGGCAATCGCCGCCTTTACCTGGTCAATCAGCTGGCGGTAAACAGGCACCCCGCTCTGCAGGTCAAGCCTGAACTGGAACCGGATCTTCGAACTGGAAGCTGTGCGGGCCATTGATTTATAATATTGTTATATAACACTATTACATTATGTCAAGAGCTTTTCTGGGGGAAAAATCGCAGGTAACGGGAACGCCTTTAGAGACCGCCGGCGTTCAAGGTTGCCGTCCGGGGCTCCAGCAATTCGGCGTAAAGGAATGCGTAGGCTTC
>DATIWA010000124.1:0-2875 GCA_035465515.1 Candidatus Limnocylindrales bacterium
CGGGACGAGTTCCGCGAGAACGTGGTGACCGAGCGCGAAAGCTGGATCCTCGACAACAAAGACAAGAACCCGAATCTTTCCGTGGAGCAGAACGCGGCCATGATCGAGCCGGGCATGGAGTTTGCCACGGAAAGCTTCAGGAAAGAAATTTATGCGGAAGTCAAGGGAGTGCTGGACGCCATTGGCGGCTCGCACGGCAACGGCGCATGGAAAAAGAAGATCATGGTCAATGACCGCATCGCCGATTCCATCTTCCAGCAGGTGATTACGCGCCCCGGTGAATATGACATCCTGGCCACTCCCAACCTCAATGGCGACTACATCTCTGATGCCTGCGCGGCGCAGGTGGGCGGGCTGGGGATTGCGCCCGGCGCCAACGTGGGCGACCAGCACGCGATCTTTGAAGCCACCCACGGCACGGCGCCCAAGTATGCCGATAAGGACGTAATCAATCCGGGTTCGGTCATGCTTTCCGGCGTCATGATGCTGGACTACATGGGATGGAGCGAGGCGGCGCGGCTGATTGAAACCTCCATTGAAGCAACCATTCAGCAGAAACTCGTAACCTATGATTTCGAACGGCTCATGCCCGGTTCCACCAAGGTCAAGACCAGCGAGTTTGCCGGCTACATCATCGACAACATGGTGGACCGGCGCAAGAAAACGGCAGTTTAGGTCGTGCGCCGGCGTGCGCAAGGCCCGGTTCTTATATCAGCAATTCAGGAAGGTTTGAATGCGTAAGAAGGTAACGATTGTAGGCGCCGGCAACGTCGGCGCCACGGCGGCCCATTGGATCGCCTCCAAGGAACTGGCGAACGTGGTGTTGATTGACGTGCTCGAAGGAATTCCCCAGGGCAAAGGTCTCGACCTGCTGGAGGCCATGCCGGTCGAGAAGCGGGATGCGTTCGTGCTGGGCACCAACGACTATGCCGACACGGCCAACTCCGACATCGTGGTGATCACCGCCGGCATTGCCCGCAAACCCGGCATGAGCCGCGACGATCTGCTCAACACGAATTTCAAGATCATGCAGGACGTGGTGGGAAAGGTGGTTGCCAATTCTCCCAATTGCATCCTGATCGTGGTTTCCAACCCGCTGGACGCCATGTCCCAGGCGGCCTACAAGCTCAGCAAATTTTCCCGCAACCGGGTGATCGGCATGGCCGGCGTGCTGGATTCCTCGCGCTTCCGTACTTTCATCGCGCAGGAATTAAACGTGAGCGTCGAGAACGTGACGGCATTCGTTCTTGGCGGCCACGGCGATACCATGGTGCCCCTGCCTCGCTACTCCACAGTCGCCGGGATACCCATCACCGAGTTGATCCCCAGGGACCGGCTGGACGCGATTGTCCAGCGGACCCGCGACGGCGGCGCCGAAATCGTGAAATATCTCAAGACCGGCAGCGCCTATTACGCGCCCTCCGCCTCCGCCACGGAAATGGTGGAAGCCATCCTCAAGGACAAGAAGAAGATCCTGCCCTGCGCCGTGTATCTCCAGGGTGAGTACGGGATCAAAGATCTCTTTGTAGGGGTCCCGTGCAAACTCGGCGCCAACGGACTGGAGCAGATCATCGAAATCAAGCTCACGCCGGAAGAGCAGGCGGCGCTACAGAAGAGTGCTGACGCCGTTGCCGAACTCACCAAAGTTATTGGAGTATAAGAGTTCTTTAATATGGAGGCCGGCGCGTTTGCGCCGGCTTTCATGTTTTCCGTCCTGGTTCGCTGTTGGATAACCAATGGTAACTTGTTCGCATGTTCCGCTCACGTTAGTCTTGAGTTCTCATCCAATCAAGAAAGAAACGTGAAGGAGCCTTCCATCCTCTGAGCACAGAAGCCCACAATTACGAACCGGTTGTCGGAAGCCCCTTAAAGCAGCAGGCCCCCTTCCTGAATGCTCTGATCGAGCATAACCCGCTGGGTATTGTAGTGCTGGACCAGGAATACCGGGTCATCGCCTGCAATCCGGCTTTCACCACCATTTTTCAGTGGACAGAAAAAGAAATTGCCGGACATCGCATTGATGAACTGATCGTTCCAGATGCGCTGCGGCAGGAGGGAATTGCGCTTTCCCATCAGGTGATGGGCGGACAGCCGTTTCGCGTCGTCACCCGGCGGCGACGCAAGGATGGAAGCCTGGTGGACGTGGAGGTCCTTGGTGTCAGGCTGATGGTTGACAACAAGCTGGTGGGCAGTTTCGGGCTGTATCAGGACATCAGTGAGCGCGTGCGGCTGCAACAGGAGATGCTGGAGTCGCAGAAACTGGAATCGCTGGGCAGGCTGGCCGGCGGTGTGGCGCACGATATCAATAACATGCTCACGGCGATCACGGTCCACGCTCAGCTTCTGGAGGCAAAACTTCCTCCCGGGCTTCAGCAGCACACCTCCCAGATATGCCTGGCCGCAGAACGGGCGTCATCCACGGTCCAGCAGCTCCTTGCATTCGGAAGGAAGCAGCCGTCATTTCCCAGGATCATCGGCCTGAACGCCACAATCAATGAGCTCATGTCCATGTTGCGGCCTCTGATTCGCGAAGATGTGGGGCTAAACTTTGTTCCTTTTCCTGAGGAGCTGCACGTACAGATCGATCCTGCTCACTTTACGCAGGCCCTGGTGAACCTGGTGGTCAATGCGCGTGATGCGATATCCGGACGGGGAAGTATTTTCATCCGGACCGCGGTGCGCAACATTTCTGCTTCCCGGGCGGGCGAGCAGGGACTGAAGGCCGGAGATTACGCCATGGTCGAAGTGATGGACACCGGCTCCGGAATGCCGCCCGAGGTGAAGAAGCGCGTCTTTGAGCCGTTCTTTACCACCAAAGGAATGGGAAAGGGGACGGGGCTGGGTCTGGCCACCGTGTACGGCATTGTGAAACAGA
>DATIWA010000125.1:0-5142 GCA_035465515.1 Candidatus Limnocylindrales bacterium
GTCGCCCGATTTCATCACAATGATGGCGGCAGCGGTTAGCGTGCCCGCGCTCTCCCCCTGGTGGCCGCGGGCCAGTAACCGGTCACCCGGCTGGATGTCCGCCAGGGCCATGGGGGTGGCCGACTTCAGGTCCGTCTGGCCCGGTTCCACGCGCAGAATACGGGCATTCTCCTGCACCGTGATGGCGACGTCTTCACCGGAATCAGTTTTGAGCGCAATCGTGTTCCCGCTGATGGATTTTACGGTCCCTGTCTTTCGCGCGATTGCGGAAGGAGCGCCCTGGCTCGCCGCGGCGGAGGCAACGCCGAACATGCACATGCCAAACGCGATGGCCAGCGCCATACAACTCGATAGATTCCTGCTCTTCATCAGTTCTGCCTCGAGAAACTCTCCGCCTGTTTATTCCTTGCGGAAAATCTGGTTTTTCTTCCGGATAATCTGCCACCCGCACCAGGGCGCCATGCCTTTAGCCTGCCGCTTCGCGCGCGCTTTTACACGCGCGAGTCATCCCTGGATGATTCCCGGATGAAAATTGCCCTCATGCCTGGACGGGATGGAAAGGAGCCTGCTGGTTCGGTATAGCCGTTTGTCCACACGTCCGCTATTCAGACGCGACGTTGAGGAATGTTGCTGATTATCTTCTCAAAACGGCGGCAAAATTGAGTAGGGGAAAAGTCAGGCAGCGAGAAAAGATTTGTAAAGTTGAGACGCTTGGGGCGTGAGGAGGCACAGCCGGGTTGTGCAGGCGTGGGCGCAGCGGGAGCCGCCGGCCCTCGCTTCAGGCCTCCCTGTGACATAAGTCATATGGGGCGCATGAGCAGAGAACTTATTCTGACTGAGTTCTCGGAGGAAGCATGGACAAGATCGCCGCCGATACCAGCGTAGCTGAGGCGCTTCGGCGGGCCCCTCACGCCCGCCAGATATTTGACCGGCACGGCCTGAAAGGATGCGGCGGCGAACACGGCCCCGCGGAACCAATCTCCTTTTTTGCCGCGCTCCATCAGGTTGACCTTGCCCCCTTACTCAGGGAACTCAATCAGGAAGTTCAGGCGCCGCAACAAACCTACACATATACGGAAGGCCCGGCCGACGTGATCTACCGGCGCTTCTTCAAGGCGGCGATCGTAATCGCCCTGAGCGTCGGGTGCATGTGGGGCGCCATTAACCTGTTGCAGATCGCCTTGCGTGGCAGCTTCCTGCAACTGAGCCTGCTGCCCGCCATTCACGCCCATGCCCAGGCCATGATCTCCGGATTTGTAGGCTTGTTTGTCATGGGATTCGCGTACCAGTCATTTCCACGTTTTAAAAATACGACGCTGTGGCGCCCGGAACTGGCCGTCTTGAGCTTTTATTTTCTGATGCTCGGCGTCGCCGCCCGCATCATCGCCGAATTGATTGCTCCGCTCCCGGCCTGCATGTTTTTTGGGATCGTAGGCTTCGGACTGGAAATGCTCGCCGGTATTGCCTTCGTGACCGTGCTCATGAAAACCGCCCGGCAATCCATAGGGCCGCGCGCCCCTTATGAACTGTTCATTATCGGCAGCCTTTTCTGGTTCCTGGTGCAGATACCGCTCAGCTATCTGCTTTACTTCGCCAAGGTCCTTGCCGCAAACCAGGAGCAGGCCGTCATGCGGATCGCATTGATTGATGGTCCGCTGCGCGACGTGCAGTTGCTGGGCTTCGCTGCTCTGATCATTGCCGGCGTAAGCCAGCGTTTTGTTCCTGCCGTGTATGGCTTAAGGCCGCCGGCCCATGATCGTTTAAAGGCGATTTTCTGGCTCATCAATGGAAGCCTCATCCTGAACGTGGCGAGCTATGTGTCATTGCTGCTCACCTTTGACCCGCTGTTTGAAATTCCGCTGGAGATTTCGTACCTGCTCATGCCGGTTTGGGCGGTCCTGCTGATCAGGCAGATCGGCGTGTTCCGCCCGCCGGAGCGTCGCGACCGCAGTTTCAAGTTCATCCGGGCCGCCTACGTGTGGTTGCTGATTTCAGCCGTCATGCTGCCTCTGTTCCCGCTCTACAGCGCCTTGACGCATCAATTGTTTGCTCATTCCTGGATGGGCGCTTACCGCCATGCCTTCACCGTGGGCTTCATCAGCATGATGATTCTTGGCGTTTCCTCACGCGTAGTGCCGATCCTGTCGGGTATTGATGGCGCGAAACTGACGCCACTCTGGGGCCCGTTCATTCTGTTGACCGTGGGCAACGCGGGCAGGGTCTCATTGCAGGTGCTCACTGACTGGTTCCCGTCAACGGCCTACTCTCTGGTTGGCTTGACCGGATTTATTGAAGTGGTTGGTCTGGCCTGGTGGGGCGTTCATCTCTGGCGGACCATGGACCTGGCCGGCGCGCATCGGCCCCAGTCGCTTACCATCAAACTGCCGGCCCAGGCCGTGCGTTAAAAATCAATGCCATCATCGGCGGTTTTTGGCGGGAATGCATTTTCGCAATCCTGGCAATTCCTGTTGCTTGCTATTAGACTTTCCCTCGTATGACTGACGACCTTCTTCGCTACCGTGCCGAGTTTCCCATCCTGGAGCGCACCACTTACATGATCAGCAACTCGCTGGGCGCCATGCCCCGCGGCGTGTATGACTCGGTGCGCCAGTACTGTGACACCTGGGCCACCCGCGGCGTGCGCGCATGGGAAGAGCAGTGGTGGATGATGGCGCGTGAAGTCGGCGATGCCCTTGGCGCCATCATGAACGCTCCGGCCGGATCGGTGAGCGTGCATCTCAACGTCACCAGTTGCCAGGCCGTAGTGGCCAGTTGCTTTGATTTCACCGGCAAACGCAACAAGGTCGTGTACAGTGACATGAATTTCCCTTCGGTGATGTACTTCTGGGAGGCGCAGCGCTCCCGTGGGGCCCGCGTCCAAATGGTGAAAACCGATGACGGCATCCATGTCCCCACTGAACGCATCCTGGAAGCCATTGATGATGAGACCCTGCTGGTGCCCATCTCGCACGTGGTCTTCCGCAGCTCTTACATAAAGGATGTGAAGGCCATCGTGGAAAAAGCCCACCGCGTGGGCGCGCATGTGGTGCTGGACGCGTTTCAGTCTCTGGGCAACGTTCCTCTGGATGTGCAGGCGCTCAACGTTGATTTCGCCGTCGGCGGCGTGCTCAAGTGGCTGTGCGGCGGCCCGGGAACTTCCTATCTTTATGTCCGGCCCGACCTGGGCGGAAAACTCGAACCCAAATTGACCGGCTGGTTCGCGCACGAGAATCCTTTTGCTTTCCAGATTGGCCCGACCAAATATGGCGAAGCGCCGTTCCGCTTCATGCAGGGTACGTCGAATGTTCCGGGGTTTTATACCGCGATGCCCGGTCTGAAGGTCATTCGCGAAGTCGGCGTGGAGCGGATCCGCGAAAAATCAAAAAGGATGACGGAGCGCCTGATCGAACTGGCTGACCAGCGCGGCTGGCAGGTGAATGCCCCGCGCGATCCCGAGCGCCGCGGCGGCACCGTGGCCATCAATATGCCCTCTTCGAAGGAAGTCTGCGCGGAACTGCTGCGCCGCGACGTGCTGGTGGACTGGCGTCCCAACGCCGGGGTCCGTTTTTCACCGCACTTTTACAACACCATGGAAGAGATCGAGCGCGCCATCAGCACAGTGGATGAGATCCTCTCGGACATGAGGGTAATGGCCGCAAAGTAAGCCGCCCGGTAACGCAAAAGTCACGATTGCACAATTTCTGTTGACAATTCGCCTTTTATTCGGAATACTTTCGCTGTATGGCTATTACAAAGCGTCAGCGGCAGGTTTACGACTTTATTCACGATTTTGTGCAGACGAACGGGTACTCACCCTCGTTTGAGGAAATCGGCAACGGTTTGGGCCTGAGTTCCCTGGCGACCGTGCACAAACACGTGTCCAACCTTGAGAAAAAAGGGCTGCTCAAGCGCGACTACAATCGCAGCCGCTCAATCGATGTTCTCCCTGTGCGCGGCCTTTTCAAGCGGCAGCCGCAAAAGCCGGTGGAAGTTGCGCTGCCGCTGATGGGGCGCATCGCCGCAGGCCAGCCCATTGAGGCCGTGGAGAACCCGGAGACCATTTCTCTGGGTGATATCACGCGCTCCAAGGACGTTTTCGTGCTGCAAGTCAAGGGCGAGAGCATGAAGGACGAGCACATTGTGGATGGCGATTACGTGCTGGTGGAGAAAGCCAATAGCACCCGCGACGGTGAGATTGTCGTCGCCCTGGTGGAAGGCGCCGATGCCACGCTGAAACGCCTTTACCGCGAGGGCGCCAACATTCGCTTGCAGCCTTCCAACGCCGCCATGAAGCCCATCATCGTGCCGGCCAAGTCGGTGCAGGTGCAGGGCAGAGTGATTGGCGTGCTGAGGAAGTATTAGCGGGGGTTTCTCCGTCCCTTACCTTTCCACGACGGCATTGGAGAAGGCCGCGGCCATGGTGTCTCCCCAGCCCTCTTTCACTTCCAGCGCGATCGCGTAGGGAAGATATTGATTCATCAGCCGGGCCTTTTCTTCCGGCGTATTCATCCGCTCCAGGCGGTCCTGCTCCACCCGTACCAGGAACTCACGGAACCCGGCAAGGTCCTGCAGGGCCTTGCGTCCAGCTTCGGTGGGCGCGCGCATGAGGACCAGGAACATACTGTTCAGCGCCACCGACAGCAGCAGAGCGAGGATGAAGTATTCGCTTCCCGGCATGGCAAAGTGGCCGATGAGAAATCCGGGAAGAGCAAAAAACAACAACGGCATGAGAACCGCATTGAGACGCTGATTCACGCTCGGTCGAGCGGGCCGGGACGTCCATGTAGCGCCAAAGACTACCCCGGCAAGTGTGGTAAACAGCAGCAGCCACAAAGTGAGAAAAGGAGGCGCCCCCGGCGAGTTAATGAAAGCCGAAGCGCCAAGGCCCCATACGAAGGTGGCCATGATGCCGATAAACACCCAGACAAAGTTTCCGCGGAAGTAAACGCCCTGAAGGTTCTTGCGGAGCGCTTTCTGGATCGCGGCCAGCGCCAACTCGATCTGGGCCGCCGATTTGGGATTGATGATGGCCTGCTGCCGCGGTTCGGCAGCAAGCTCAGCCGCTATCGCCAGCCCCCGCGACGCGAGTTGTTGCGTGGGGATCTTCTTTACCGCGTCGCGCAGTTCCGCTGCCACTTGCGA
>DATIWA010000126.1:0-4091 GCA_035465515.1 Candidatus Limnocylindrales bacterium
GGTCTTCTTCACTTTCTCCACCACACAGGAGTACTACTCCATGCCCATCTATCCCGCGCTGGCACTGCTTGCCGGTTCCGCGCTGGGAGAAGAAGGCAAGTGGCGGAGCGCCGGGAACCGCTTCCTGCTTGCCGTGGCCGCCATTCTTGCGGCCGTCCTTGCCGGGACACTCTTCTGGGTGCGCAACATTCCCGCGCCGGGGGACATTTCACAGGCATTGAGCAAGCACCCCGAACTGTACACACTCTCTCTCGGCCATATGGGCGACCTCACGCTCAACTCCTTCGCGTATCTGAAACTGCCGCTCGCCCTGGCCGTGCTGGCCTTCGGCGTGATTGCGTTGTCGCTCTTCATCTGGCGGAACAACCAGCGCCGGGCCATGCTTGCCGTGGCCGCCGGCATGGTGTTGTTTTTCCAGGCGGCCCGCGTGGCCCTTGTTCGCTTTGATCCTTATCTCGGTTCCTACGCGCTGGCGCAGAAGCTCCAGCAGAGCCCTCCGGGCCAGTTGATTGAGGCCGATGCTTATTACGCTTTTTCCTCTGTTTTCTTTTACACTGGACGCACCGCTCTGCTGCTCAACGGCCGCTTCAACAACCTGGAGTACGGGTCGTATGCGCCCGGCGCTCCGCGGGTCTTCATTGACGATGCCGGGTTCGCGGCGCTGTGGGGCCGGCAGTCGCGCTGTTATCTGCTGGCATGGGGCGCTGATATGCAGCGCATGCAGCAGCTTGTAGGCAGGGAAAATCTGCACGTGGTTGCTGAAAACGGCGGGAATTATCTGCTGACCAATCACCCGCTGCCGTAGCCAAGAATGATGAACTGGGAAGAAACCGTACGCCTGGCCGTTGCGGCGATGAAAGCCGACAAGATCAAGTCTTTCCTCACCATGCTGGGCGTGATTATCGGCAGCGCATCAATCGTCCTGGTGGTCACGATTTCCTCCACCGGCAAGAGCTACATCATCTCCCAGATCGAGGGCATTGGCGCCAACCTGGCATATGCCACGCTGGATCGCAATGCCGCTCCGGTGGTGCCCGACGATGAACTGAGCACGGAGGATCTCCTGCACATCCGCAACGGGATCCCCAACGTTGTGGCAGCGGCCGGGACCTATGACATTCCCCTTCACTTCAGCCTGCATGGCAAGCCGGTGCACGCGCGGCTGGTCGGCGTGACTGAGGACTTCCAGACTATACGCAACCTGATGATTGTTTTCGGCCGCTACTTTGACGGCGAAGACTTTGCCTCGCGCTCCAGGGTCTGCCTGATCACGGAACACGTTGCCCGGAGCGCTTTTGGCCCGGACGAAGCGACGGGACGGCCGCTGGAGATGAATCAATTTCGCTGCACCATCATCGGCGTATTCCGGGAGGGCGTGCCCACCTTCGGCCAGTCGGAAATCCAGCAGGACACCGTGCTTGTGCCGTTTCCCCTGATCAAATCCATTACCGGCGATAATTTTTTTCAGGTGATTTATGCGCAGGCCTCGTCGCCGGCTGACGTGCCTGCCCTTACCGCTGATCTGGCCCGCGTCCTTCAGTACCGCCATCGCAAAGAGGCGCGCTACGACGTTCAGAACCTCAATTCCGTGCTTGAAACCGTGCAGAGCGTCTCGCTGGGACTGAGCGTGGTGCTGATCGCGGTGGCGATTCTGACGCTGATCACGGCCGGAACCGGCATCATGAACATCATGTTCGTGAATATTGCCCAGCGGAAAAAGGAAATTGGCCTGCGCAAGGCCCTGGGCGCGCGGCCGGTGGAGATCCGCCTCCAGTTTCTCATGGAAGCCTCCTTTATCAGCTTCGCCGGCGCCACCGCGGGGGTGATTCTGGCTCTGGCCCTGATCTGGTTTGCCACCGGCTTTCTGGAAGGCTCAGTGGCATTTCAAATTTCCTGGCTGGCCGTCCTGATGGCCCTGCTGCTCTCCACCGCCGTGGGGACGATTTTCGGCTATCGCCCGGCCAGCAGCGCTGCCAGGTTGAATCCGGTGGAAGCGCTGCGAGCTGATTGACGGGCGCTCACTACACCGCCTGCCCCGCGCAGAACCCTGACGCCCACGCCCACTGAAAGTTGAAGCCGCCCAGATGGCCGGTCACGTCCACCACTTCACCGATGAAATAAAGTCCGGGGACCTTGCGGCTCTCCATGGTCCTGGGGGAGATTTCGTTTGTGTCCACGCCGCCGGCCGTGACCTCCGCCCTGGCGTAGCCTTCGGTTCCTGCCGGCGTGACCTGCCAATGATGAAGCTGCCGCTCAAACTCGCCCAGAGCATGATTGCTCCAGCCCTGCGGTGGATGAAGTTCAAGCCAGCGGTCGGCCAGCCTCTGCGGCAGCGCGGCGCGCAGGGCCGACTTAAGCGAAGCCGCGTTGCGCTGCGAGTGTACGCCCGTCAGCGGTGCCGTGATGCGGCCTTCGGGGGCCAGGTCAATGGATATTGATTGAGCGGGCTTCCAATAGGACGATATTTGCAGGATGGCCGGGCCGCTCAGCCCGCGATGCGTGATCAGCAGTTTCTCGCGGAAGCTTTGCCTCCCGATGGCGGCGATCACTTCAGCGGAAACGCCCGTCAGGTCGCAATACCGGCGCTGGTCCTCGGAATCCAAAATCAGCGGCACCAGGGCCGGCCGCGTCTCCACGATGTTCAGTCCGAACTGCCGCGCCAACTCATAGCCGAAGCCGGTTGCACCCATCCTGGGGATAGAGAGCCCTCCGGTGGCGACGACCAGGGATCCGGCATGGCAGGACTCCTCGCCCGCCCGCGCCTGGAAACCGTCCTTTTTCTCGACGGCGTCAATTTTCACGTTGGTGAGGACCTTGACGCCGGCATCGCGGCATTCACTTTCCAGCATGTTCACGATCTCGTGGGCCGAATGGTCGCAGAAAAGCTGGCCAAGCGTCTTCTCGTGGAAGCGGATGCGGTGCTTCTTGACCAGCGCAATGAAGTCCGCGGGAGTGTAGCGGGCCAGCGCCGATTTGCAGAAGTGCGGATTGGCCGAGAGGAAACTGTCCGGCGTGCAGTGCAGGTTGGTGAAGTTGCAGCGCCCGCCGCCGGAGATCAGGATCTTCTTGCCAATGCGCTCGGCGCGCTCCAGCACGGCCACCCGCCGCCCGCGCCGGCCGGCCTCCATCGCGCACATGAGTCCGGCGGCGCCGCCTCCCAGAACAATGACGTCAAATTCCTTCCCCATCCCCAAAAGACTATACATGCCCAGCCGCGCGCTCTGCTTCAATCCGTGCGGCGCCTCTGCAAACCCCTGCGCGGTCGTTTCGTGATTCCGTGGCTCTCTCGAAAACGGTGGCTCTATGTAAGGGCGAGACCAAGGACCCCAACAACGCTATAAGTTGTTCTCCTTGTCTGTCTGCCTCCGTGGTGAAAATAGTCAGCCCACCCTGGCCGATAAAACCGGATACAATCACTCCAGCGATTCTGGTATTTATTTACGTATTGACGTCCCGGCCATGCCGGGAGATTTGGCAGGCAAAAACCTATGGGATTGTGGGGCGTGCTTCTTGAGGTGCTGAAGACCGCCGCGACGCATGCGGCGCCACACGTGGCCAGAAGCGCCGTGGACATGGCCCGCGAGCGCATGGGCGCAACCCGGGCTGAGCCCCAGGACGGGGACCCGGTGGAACAGCTGCGCCGGATTCTTTCCTCATTTGATGAGCGCATTACCGCCGCCGAGCAGCGCGCCGTCGCCGCCGAAGAGCAACTCACCGCTGTGCAGAACGAACTGTCAAGAAAAGAGGCGAGCGCCCGCTTCTGGGTGATCGCGCTGCTGGCATGGAACGTCGTGATGACCGGCTTGGTTATTTTTCTCCTGCTGCGCAAGTGATTGCGCACGATGCGCGCCAACAGTCAGAGGGAAGGGCTCGGTCCCCATCCTGTGATATGTCTGCCCCGCCGCCAACCAGCTTATCTTGTCTGGTGGCCGGTCGGGAGCTTTTTGAGCCCATCCTCGGCTGATCAGTCCGGAGGGAACACGCGGTTATTTTGGTATAGTTAGACAGACCAGTCTTCAGGCCGGGATGGCGGAACTGGCAGACGCAGCGGACTCAAAATCCGCCGAGGTTCACCCCTCGTGGGGGTTCGA
>DATIWA010000127.1:0-2310 GCA_035465515.1 Candidatus Limnocylindrales bacterium
AGCGACTCAAAAATTCCGTCAATGCCGTCTCCGGGAAATCCAAAAATGATTTTCACTCCCCAGTTAATGAGCGTTTCCACCAGAACGTCCGCTGCTGTCATGCTTAACCTCGAATATTTTGTTGGATGAAGTCCCGGGAGAAGTGGTGGCCATGCTTCATCGGTCTTGGGTGTAGACTTCAGAATCCCTGTGGACCGGTGCTGATAACGAAAATAAGTGTTTTCTATCAACCGGCGCTGCCATGGGCCTTCAGCTCTCAAATGGGCCCCTTTAGAAAAGGAGAAGATGCATGAGCAAGACCTGCGTTGTTCTGATCAGAGCGGCTCTGTTGGCGTTCCTTTTGGCGGCTTCGGCGGCGGGGACCGCGCAAACCGCGAATAAAGCCATCGCTTCACGAAGCGCGACCGTCAACGGAGTCAAGCTCCACTACCTCATCGCAGGCCACGGCCCGGCGGTGATTCTGCTGCACGGCTATGCGGAGACATCCCATATGTGGCTGCCGCTCATCCCTCGGCTTGCTGAAAAATTCACCGTGATTGCGCCGGACCTGCCCGGCATCGGCGATTCAGGCATTCCGAAAGACGGCCTTGATATGAAAAGCGCCGCTGTGTTCATCCACGGGCTTGCCACCGCCCTAGGAATCACCCGGGCACGCGTTGTTGGCCACGATATCGGACTCATGGTCGCCTACGCCTACGCCGCGCAATTTCCCGCGGAAACGGAAAAGCTGGTCGTGATGGACGCTTTCCTTCCCGGCGTGGAGGGATGGGAGGCGGTTTACAACAACCCGGCCATCTGGCACTTCCGCTTCAACGGTCCCACGCCGGAAGCGCTGGTGAAGGGACGCGAACGCATCTATTTCGAGCACTACTGGAATGACTTCGCCGCGGACAAGACCCGCTCCATCCCTGAGGCCGACCGTGTGCTCTACACAGCGGCATATTCGCGTCCTGGGAGGATTCGCGCCGGATGGGCTTATTTCGTCGCCTTCCCACAGACCGCCAAAGACTTTGCCCTGCTCTCGCAGACAAAGTTAAACATGCCTGTCCTTGCCATCGGAGGCGGGAAGGCGAATGGAGAATTATTAGGCCGGCAAATCAAGCTTGTCGCCACGGACGCGACCGTGCTGGTCCTGAAGAATACCGGCCATTGGCTCATGGAGGAACGGCCGCAACAAACCATGGATGCGCTCGTGAAGTTCTTGTAGCAGCCAATCTCGTTCGTTCACGAGGTAGAAAGCGTTCGCGAGGTGGATAACATGAAGGCGGCCAGAGTTCTCAGGTTCGGCCCTCCGGAAGTCATCGTTCTTCAGGATCTGCCGGTGCCGTCGCCCGGCGCGGGAGAACTGCTGGTGCGGGTGGAGGCCGCCGGCGTGGGGCCGTGGGATGCCCTGCTACGCGAAGGAAAGAGCGCGCTTGCGCAAACTCTTCCGCTGACGCTCGGCTCAGACATCGCTGGCAGGGTTGAGGCCGTGGGAGCCGGCGTTTCCGGTTTCCATGCCGGAGAAGAGGTATTTGGGGTCACGAACGAGCAATTCACCGGCGCCTACGCGGAATATGCGCTGGCGGCCGCCGGCAAAATGGCTGCCAGGCCGTCTGGCTTGAGTTTCCTTGAAGCAGCCTCCATGCCGGTGGTGGCGGTAACCGCCTGGCAGATGCTGTTTGAATATGGCCACGCCGCCGCAGGCCAGACGGTCCTCATCCATGGCGGCGCGGGGAATGTCGGCGCGTATGCCGTGCAGATGGCGAAAAACGCCGGCCTGGAGGTGTTTGCGACGGCAGCCTCCAGCGACCTTCAGTACGTCCAAAGCCTGGGCGCGCATCGCGTGCTCGACTACCGCAAAGAACACTTCGACCAGGCCCTCAGAGACATTGATTTGGTGCTGGACACTGTTGGCGGAGAGACCCGTGAAAAGTCGGTCAATGTGCTGAGGCCCGGCGGGATTCTCGTTTCGGTGGTGTCCCCGCCTGTTTCCGGCCAGACGCCGCAAGGCATAACCGCGCTCTTTTTCTATGCGGATGTCACAACAGAGCGCCTGAATAACATCATCCGGCTCTTTCAAAGCGGAGAACTGCGGACCCATGTCGGGACGGTGTTGCCCCTGGAGCAGGTGCAGGTCGCCCACAGGATGCTTGGCGGTCTTGCGCACGCGCCCGGCAAGATCGTGCTGCAAATCGCTCGTGACTGACAGTGCGCCTCACCATCGCGCAGGTCCGGCCCCGTGCGACGCGCCTCCGGACCCGGCGATGACCGGTAAAGGAATCCGGAACAGCGACCTTGACTGTAGTATCCTTTGATCAATAGGGAACC
>DATIWA010000128.1:0-1894 GCA_035465515.1 Candidatus Limnocylindrales bacterium
ATGTTGCCGCGCGACTTCGACATCTTGCTCTCTTCAAACAGCAGCCAGCCGTGCGCCACAATCGATTTCGGCAGCGGCAACCCGGCCGCCAGCAGAAACGCTGGCCAGTACACGCAATGGAAGCGCACGATCTCCTTACCGATCATGTGCACGTCCGCAGGCCAATAGCGCTCGAATTTTTCCTGCTCTTCTTTAACTTTGGAGCCGAGCCCCACCGCGGTGCAGTAGTTGCTCAGCGCGTCCAGCCATACGTACATCACGTGTTTGGGGTCGCCGGGAACGGGGATGCCCCATTTGAAGGTGCTGCGGCTGATGGAGAGATCACGCAGGCCGCTCTTGACGAAGGCGATCACCTCATTGCGGCGGGTCTCCGGGCGGACAAAATCCGGGTTCTGCTGGTAGTGCTTGAGCAGTTTGTCGGCGAAGGCCGAGAGTTTGAAGTAATAGTTGTCCTCGCTCACGGTTTCGGTAGGCCTGCCGCAATCCGGGCAGGGATCGCCCGGCTTGGCGCCGTCAATATAGGCCTCGTCATATACGCAGTACTGGCCGGTGTAGGTTCCTTTGTAGATGAAGCCTTTTTCCTGGAGCCGCTTCCATAATTCCTGCGCGCCCTGTTTGTGGCGCGGTTCGGTGGTGCGGATGTAATCGTTGTAGCTGATGTTCATCCGGTCAAACAAAGCGCGGAACTGGGCGGAAACCTCATCGGCGAACTTCTGCGGCGTTGTCCCCGCGGCGGTGGCGGAGCGCTCAATTTTCTGGCCGTGCTCGTCGGTGCCGGTCAGGAAATAAGTGTCATAGCCCAGCAGGCGCTTGCGCCGGGCCACGGCATCGCACACCAGCGTGGTGTAAGCGTGCCCGATGTGCGGGCGCGCGTTCACGTAGTAGATGGGCGTCGTGATGTAGAACTTCTTGCCCTTGTCCATGGATCAGTTCTTCTCTTCCAGGTAGATCTTAATCGCTTCCTGCATGACCGCCTTCAAAGGGACATGCCGCTGCTCGGCGATGCGGCGGCAGTCCTCGTACTCGGGAGCATAGTTGCTCACCGTGCCGTTCAGGTTGGCCAGCTTCATGCGGACGTCGCCCCACTGCGTCCGCACGCTGACGTGCCTCCGCGCCAGCACGGCCCGCGATTCGCGGCGGATACGCACGCCCAGGGTCGTGGTTTCGGAGAAGATCAGCTTTTGCATCGCCGCGCTGTCTTCCGGCCGGCACAGCACGGTCAGCAACATGCCGGGACGGTTCTTCTTCATCTGCACGGCGGCGCCAAAGACGTCCAGGGCGCCCTGGACCAGCGCCCGCTCCATCACATAGCCAAAGACCTGCGGCGTCATGTCGTCCAGGTTTGCTTCCAGGACGCAGATTTCTTCAACCGGGGTGGGCGCGGCCTCGTCGTAAGCGGAAGCGCTTTCGCCGATGGTAAGGCGCAGCACATTGGGATGCCCCTTGGAGTCGCGCGAGCCGGCTCCGTAGCCGCTCTGGACCGGCTTCATGCGCGGGAAATGGGAGAAGCGCGAAGCCAGCACGCTCACGATGGCCGCGCCGGTGGGCGTGACCAGTTCCTTCTGGATTTCGCCGGAATAGACAGGCGCATTCTTCAGCAACTCCAGCGTGGCCGGAGCGGGAATGGGGAAAGCGCCATGCGCGCACACCACGGTGCCGCCGCCGACGTTGAGCGGCGAACAAACCCATTCATCCACCCCCAGCGCTTCGGCGCCGACAGAAGCGCATACGATGTCCACGATGGCATCAATCGCCCCCACTTCATGGAAGTGGATCGCCTCAATATCGGAGTTGTGGACCTTGGCTTCTGCTCTGCCCAGCGCCTCAAAGATGCGGATGGCGCGGTCCCTGGCCGTTTGGCTGATCGCGGCCCTGTTGATGATCTGGCGAATCT
>DATIWA010000129.1:0-3632 GCA_035465515.1 Candidatus Limnocylindrales bacterium
GGCGCTAAAGCGTGCCCCTGCAAAATCAGCGGCTTACGCGGGCATTACCGGTTGCTCCACAGGGCGCCTGATCAGGGTGTGAGTCGGCGGGATTACTGATCGCCGGCAGAAACCGGGGCGGCGGGGACAGGAACACATATAAGGATTGGGCCGGAAAATGGACAACGAACCAAAAACACTGGAGCAATGGCGACAGGAAATCGATATACTTGACGGCGAGCTGCTTCGACTGCTCAACGAGCGGGCCAGAATAGCTTCCGAGCTCGGTGCGCTCAAAGTTTCTTCCGGGCTGCCGGTGTACGATGGCCGGCGTGAGCGCCAGATTCTGGCCCGCTTGCGTGAAACCAATCAGGGACCGCTCGGTCCCGAAGGCGTAAGCAGCATCTTCCGCTGCATCATTCGCGAGTCGCGCCGGGTGGAAAGAAACTCCCAGCAGCACAACAACGGCAAATCCCAAATCAAATCGCAAGGCAGCGAATCAGGTCAGGAGTATTCCCATGGTCATTAATATGGCGGCAGGTTACACGGAAGAACAGCTTCAGCACGTGATCGAGCGCGTGAAGGAATGCGGTTTCCAGCCGCACGTCACGCGGGGAACGGAGAAGGCCATTGTGGCCGCCGTGGGTTCGGGCGGATCGCGGGCCGCGCTGGAAGCGCTGCAGGCGGCGCCCGGCGTGGAGACGGTTGTGGCCATCGCGCATCCGTTCAAGCTGGTGAGCCGGCAGACCAGGGGGGAACGAACACGGGTTTATGTGGGCGGTGTTTGCATTGGCGGGGAAGAAGCTGTGGTGATCGCCGGGCCGTGCTCGGTGGAGTCACGCGAGCAGCTCTTTGCCACCGCCCACTCAGTTAAGGCGGCCGGGGCTTCCATGCTTCGGGGTGGAGCATACAAGCCCCGGACCTCGCCTTATGATTTCCAGGGGCTGGGCCTTGAGGCGCTGAAGCTGCTGCGCCAGGTGCGCGACGAGATTGGCCTGCCGGTGGTCACGGAAGTGATGAGCACGGCGGACATCGGCCTGATCAGCGACCACGTGGACATGCTCCAGGTGGGCGCCCGCAACATGCAGAATTACGATCTGCTGCGCCAGCTTGCCAAATGCAGCAAGCCCATCCTGCTCAAACGCGGACCTTCGGCGACGGTGAAGGAATGGCTGCTGGCGGCGGAATACCTGCTGGCCGGCGGCAACCAGAACGTTGTCCTGTGCGAGCGCGGCATCAAGACGTTTGAAACCGAGACGCGCAACACGCTGGACCTGGCCGCGGTGGCGCTGGCACGCGAGCTTTCCCATCTGCCGGTGGTGGCCGATCCCTCGCACGGCACGGGACGCCGCGACCTGATCGCGCCGTCCAGCCGGGCGGCGCTGGCCATCGGCGCCGATGGGCTGATCATTGAGGTGCATCCGTGCCCCGAGCGGGCGTGGTCAGACGGCGCACAGTCGCTGAATCTGGATGAATTCGCCCGGCTGATGAAGGGGCTGACCGCCCCGCTGCGACCGCTGGCCTCGTCCCCTGGTGCGGAACAGACGGAGAAACCGGCTCGACTGAATGGCCATTCAGTGTATTCTGTATAGCGAAAAAGCTCAGCTCAGAACCCGCTGAAAGGGGCCCTATGAACACCACCGCCATTGGCAGCCGTGCTGCCGGCGTTCGTACCTCCGCTATCGCCCAGACCAGAGTACAGGCCATCCCATGGGCGACATGGGCCTGTTTTCTGGCTCCTATATGTATCTGCACCGGCCTGTACTGGGACATCTCCTGGCACGAGACGATTGGCCGCGACACCTTCTGGACCCCGGCCCATTTGCTGATCCAGTTTGGAGCGGTGCTGGCGGGAATCGCTTCCGTCTACATGATTGGGCGCGCCACGTTCGGCGGCGGTTCTGAAGCGAAGCAGACGTCAGTGAGCGTGCTGGGGCTGCGCGGGCCTCTGGGAGCGTTTATCTGCGGCTGGGGCGGCGGCGCCATGATCACCTCCGCGCCGTTCGACGACTGGTGGCACAACGCGTATGGGCTGGACGTAAAAATCATCAGCCCGCCGCACGTGCTGCTGGCCCTGGGGATTGCCGGAATCATGTGGGGCAGCACGCTGCTGGCGGTCGCGCAGATGAACCGCGCAGACGAAGGTATGCGCCGCAAGTTCCAGTGGCTGGTGCTGGTCCTGGGCGGATTCATCGTGCTTCAGGACATGACGCTCAAGCTGGAGCACACCAACCGCGTTTTCCTGCACAGCGCGAGTTCCTATATGTCCATCAGCATCGGCCTGCTGTTCATGGTGGAAGCCATTGCGCGGGTCACCGGACATCGCTGGGCGCGCACCATCACCACCGGCATTTACACATTGTTTGTGATGCTGATGCTCTGGATTCTTCCCTTGTTTCCCGCCCAGCCCAAGCTGGGGCCGGTATACCAGAACATCACGCATATGGTCCCGCTGCCGTTTCCGGTTCTGCTGGTTGTTCCCGCCTTCCTGCTGGACCTCGTATGGCCCAGGCTGGAGAACTTCTCCAAGTGGCAGCAGGCGCTGCTGGGCGGAGTGGCGTTTCTGGCGATTCTGATCGCGGTGGAGTGGCCTTTTGCAACGTTCCTCATGTCATCGCACGCCCACAACTGGTTCTTTAACAATGACAACTTCCCGTATTTCGCGCCGCCGAATGCGCCCACCGTGCGCCACGTCTTTGTGCAGGCGGAGCAGACGGCCGCGCTGTTCTGGCAGAAGTTGGGCATTGCCTTTGTGCTGTCAGTGGTCAGCCTTCGCCTGGGCATCACGTGGGGCAATTGGATGCGCCGCGTTCGCCGGTAACTCTCAGGGAGTTTATGCGCAGAAATTTATTCCTTCTTGGTCTCCTGTTGTTGCCGCTTGCGGCATCGGCCCACGTTAACAGTCCGGATGTTTATTACGACGGCTACGCCGGTCCTTACCATCTGCTGGTCACGGTGCGCCCGGCGGCCGTGGTGCCGGGCGTTGCCCAGATACAAATCCGTTCCGCCGGCGACGACGTGGAGCAGATCAAGATTGTGCCCATGGGAATGGTGAGCACGGCGGCCCGGTTCGCGCCGGTCCCCGATCCCGCTGTGCGCGACGCCAACGATCCCCGGTTGTTCAATGGCAAGTTGTGGCTGATGGACCGCGGCTCGTGGAAAGTGCAGATAGAAGTTGAAGGCAAGAAGGGCAAAGGGCAGCTCAGCGTTCCGGTGCCCGCGGTTTCCAGCAACTCGGCCCGTATGCAGAAGACGCTCGGCGTCATCCTCGCGGTGCTGGGCCTGGCGCTGGTGGCAGGGTTTGTGAGCATCATCGGCGCGGCCGGCCGCGAAGCGGAACTTGAGCCGGGCGAAACGCCAACGCCGGCGCAGCGCAAGCGCGGGCGCATACAGATCGCGGCTGCCGCAGTGATTGCCGCAGGCATGGTATTGTTCGGCAACTGGTGGTGGGGAGCGGAGGCCACGGCCAACGCCGCCATGAACTACAAGGTCCCGCATGTGGAGTCATCGTTGCAGGCCGGCAACGTGCTTCATCTCCAGTTGGAGAACCCCAATCCTCCTGCGCCCAATCGTTTCAAGGTTGCTCCACCGGACAGTCTTGTGCTGACCGATCTGGTGCCCGATCACGGCCACATCATGCACCTGTTCCTGGT
>DATIWA010000130.1:0-2289 GCA_035465515.1 Candidatus Limnocylindrales bacterium
GAAGCGCCTGTTGTCCGGGAAAGGCCCTGACGAATGGGACCGCGCTGGTGAGCACGGCCGCAAGGACAAGAAAAAAACCCGCCCATAAGGGCCAGTTACGGCGTCTTGCGTCTGTCATACAGGGCGGAATTTTAGCAGCCACCCTGTCGTCCGGCAATGGCGATGCGGCAAAGCCATCAGGCCTTTTGTGATGAATGATTTCATGCGGCCTGGCATCGGTCCATTGATGGCAATGATTCCTGTTTGGGCTGTTCTCTGTCAGGTGAGACGTTTGCTATTTGCACTGGAATACCAGACAGGTGATGTCGTCTTGCTGGTGCGTCTCACCGACGAACCGGTTTACATCGGCAAAGAGTCTCTCCAGCATCACCGCGGCGGTTTCCTTCACGGGAAAGCGCAACGCGGCCAGCAGGCGTTCATCGCCGTATTCCGCGCCCTGGGCATTCACTGCTTCCACCAGGCCATCGGTATATATGATGATGGCGTCGCCCGGCTCCAGTTGGCAGGCGCCTTCGGTGTAGGCGCTTGCGCCTTCCGGCGCGGGAATACCCAGCGGCAGTCCGGTCGCGTTGAAGCACTCGAAATTCCCGTTGCCACGCTTCAGGAAGGGGGCATTGTGTCCCGCATTGATGTAGCTTAACCGCCGCGAGGCCGGATCATACTCGGCGAAAAATGCCGTGGTGAAGCGGCGTCCGCCCTGGCTGTGCGCGCAGGCGTAACCGTTAAGTCCCGTAACCAGATCGCTGAGGGATTCGCTGGCCCCGATCAGCGTATGCAGGCTGGCCTGAAATGTAGCCATGAGCAGCGCCGCCGGGATGCTCTTGCCTGCCACGTCCGCCACTACAATCAGCCAGCGCTCACCGCTCTTACCGGGGCGGGGCAACACGTCGTAGAAATCGCCGGCCACGGTGTTCGCCGGCCGGGTGGCGAAGGCAATCTCCGCTCCGGGCACGCTGGGCGGCGCCTCGGGAACCAGCCAGTGCTGGATCTCTCGCGCGATCTCCAGGTCGCGCTTCATGGTTACGCGGTCGGCCAGTTCCAGCGCCAGAAGCACGAACAGCAGCGCGGCCCCGATGGCGAAGAGTTTCGCCAGAGCAATTTCCCGGGCAACGCTGTCGGCCAGCAGCATGGCCGGCAACGTATAGATAAGCAGCACCATGGCCGCCAGCAGAAGCACGCGCCGGGCAGGCGTAAGCTTCATCAGCATGGAATGGAAGATCGCCCAGGCGGCATGGAACCACCGTTTGAAGCGGCCTTTGCCCTGGATTGTCTCCCAGTCCACTTCACGGGAGTAAAGCGCGTAGCTCTGGCGGGCATCGGCGCTGAACTGCCGCCAGAGCTGCTCCAGGTTCGCGCCTTCGGTCACCTGCCGCCAGTAGCGCTGTATGCGATGTCCGGGCGCCTGGCTGCCGTGGCTTGAAGGACCGCGTGTTGGCTGCGGTGTTGCCATACAGAAAGTATAAGTCCGGCTGCCGGGGCAGCAAAAAGCGCCAGAGGCTGCTCCCCCGGCGCTCAACTCTCCCTTTCATGACTCGAAAATTTCTACGGAACGGTCACCATGGCGTTTGTGGTGCCCATCAGATTGGTTGTCCGGTCAAGCACACCCAGCCGCAGCGTGTACGTCCCCGGTTTCAGGTCCAGCTCCTGTTTGCAGGGGAAGTACTGCTTCATCACCTGTTGATATACATCCGGCTTCAGGCTTGCATTGACCGTGTCGCCGCTGGACATTTTCGGCTTCTCCTTGTCCTTGCCGTAGGCCCACACCGTGCAGGTCACCTTCGCGTTCTCCAGACCATCTTTGTTTTGGAACAGGAGGGTATGTGGATCGATCGCGAAGTTCACTACAACCTTTTTGTTCTTCCCCGTGGGCGGCACCACGCCTGCCTGAAACAGCACTGCCGTCACCGCGGGGGCATCCACCTGCAATGCTCGACTGAAGTTCTCCGCGACCTTGTCCGCTTCATCCTTATTGATCTTTTGCGGATCCAGCGCATAGTAGCCCTGACGATAGCGCAGCTTCACCCCCGGCCTTGCCGTCTTTACCTCGATGGTGCGGAACTGGCCGTCCCACTTCTTGTTCTGCGGGTAGTATTCCAGCGTGTAATAGGTGGAGCCATCTTCCACGCTGGTGCTCATGCTGCCTGCGAGGTCATTGCTGTTGTGAAAGGCCTTGCCTCCGGTGCGCTCAGCGATTTCATTGCCCGTGGCCTGGGACGCCAGGCGCGAATCCTTGCCTACGGCCCCCGCATCCACCACGTACACCGCCACCTGTGCATTCATCAGCGAGTC
>DATIWA010000131.1:0-3339 GCA_035465515.1 Candidatus Limnocylindrales bacterium
TCTCCGCGGAACACCAGCAGGTTCAGAGCAGGGCGGCCCATGGCGAAGCTGCTCTAAGCTGCCTTCTTGCTTTTGCGTGCGGCGCGCGGCGACCGGGCGACGTCTCCCTCTTTGTCAATGAAATAGAGGTACTGGTTGTCCCGTTCCACCGCCTTGGGAACCAGGACCTCGGTTTCTCCCTCGCCTGACTTGGGTTTCTGGCAAACGTTTCCGTTGCCATCAATGAAGTAGAGGTATTTCTTGTAGTCCCGATCCAAACTCAGTTTCTTTACTTTCTCAGCCATACACCATTTGGACGGCTAAACCAAGTGCCCGGATGCCAGCCTTCTTTTGGCCTATCCCTGGCGGGGGGCCCGCCTCAGTATTGCCTGGGAGGGCCTGTGTCTGGGTTTAGGCGTCGGCTGCTCCCCGGGGGCATAGTATTTATGAACCATGGGCGGATTGAACTTGTAGACCTGCTGGCGGACGTTTCCATCCTTGTCCTTTAATTGCAGGGTGAAAGTGCGCAGGTTGCCTTCCTTGCCGAAATCCTGCTGTCCCAGTTTTACCGGCAGAGTTCCGGAAAGATCGCGCTCCCGGTATGCCGTTTCATAACGGTGTTTGCCCAGGTTCCAGGTGAACACGCGCACCTGGTTGAAGTCATAGGGCATGCCGTCCTTTGGTTCGGTCAGCAGCACCAGATATTCGGGGACTTTCTTGTCTTCATCCCGGACTTCATCGAGGGGGAAGGCAGCGACAACCCGCTGCCCTTCGGCGTATTGCGCAATGTCCTGCGGCACATCCAGGTACAAGGCCCGGCCATAAACCCATCCCACGCGTTGCCGGGCGTCGCGGACCAGCCACCAGTCTTCCATGATCAATGGCTGTTCGGGATTGTCCTGGTCATCGTCGGAATCGTCGTCTTTGTCCTTATCGTTTGCGCGCACCGGCGTGCCGTTCCGCGCGACCGCCCGCCGCTCCAGAAGTTCCACCTGGTCTTTCTCACTCAGCAAATACAGGTATCCTGTCTTCCGGCCCGGCTCCACGTGTACCTTGACCTGCTCTTCAACTGTTGCCCTGGCCTGGGCGGGGGTCGCCTTGTACTGCTCCGCCATGCGCTTGAACTGGTCAAAAGTCTGCTGATCGGCCAGGTAACGTTCCTGGATCCAGCCTTCCTCGCCTCGCGGCGTACGCACGCGGACAAAACGCTTGCCCTGCATCCTCTCCAGCACCACCAGACGCTCGCCGTTATGCACCAGCCCTGTCTTGTTGTAAACGATGGCAACGCGGTCGCGCAGCGAGGCGTTGGGTATTGCCACGTAAACATAATCTGACTTTTCCGAAGATTCCCTGCCGCATCCTGTCAGGCCCGTCAGCAAGACGCAGGCGACCAGGAGCGCGGCTCCGGAAAAAACTCGACATTTAGATAACAGACCGGGGCTGTTGGAAATGTGCATGGGGCTTTACCCAACAATATAGCAGCCAATTCCATGCGAAAAACAGGCTCAGGTACCTGCCGCGAGACCACACCCTTTCCTGCATCTGCCCATCCTCGCCTTGTCCGAACGCGCGCGGCGCTCCTGCCTGTTCGTCACCTGGGTTGCGCCCCGAAGTTGCGCCCCGAAATACCGCGGCCGGCATCCTGCAGCTTGAAACCCCGGCTGCGCCGTATACTGAGTGGTTCCGGAGGAAAATTGAGTGGGTCGTTCAACCAGATTGCTGGTGGTGGCAGTTCTCTCTGCGTCGTTCGGATTGGCTTCTGCCGCACCCAGGCATAGCGATAAAACTCTCTCACGCGCCATTCGCAGCCAGATGGAATTCCTGGCCAGTGACGCGCTTCAGGGGCGCGGCAGCGGCAGCCATGACGAATTGGTTGCCGCCGTCTACCTCGCCTCCGAGCTTCACCGCCTGGGCATTCAACCGATGGGTGATAAAGGCGGCTACATCCAGGATGTCCAGACCGTGCGGGTGGGGCGCGGCGGTGAAACCCAGCCCTGGCACACCCGCAACGTAATTGGCGTTCTGCATGGCCGCGATCCCCTGCTGAAAGACCAGGTCATCCTGCTCACCGCCCACCTCGACCACATTGGGATGCGCGCACCGGTGGATGGTGACAACATTTACAACGGAGCCGACGATGACGCCTCGGGCTGCATCGCCGTGCTGCAACTCGCGCGATCGCTGAGCCTCGGACCGGCCCCGCGACGGACTGTCATTTTTGCCTTTTTCGGCAGCGAAGAAACCGGCGGGCAGGGCGATCACTATTTCCTTGATCATCCGCCCGTGCCGCCCAAGAACATCGTCGCCAACCTGGAATTTGAGATGATTGGCCGGCCCGATCCCGCCGTGAAACCTGACCAGCTATGGATTACTGGCTATGAACGCAGCAATCTGGGACCGGAACTGGCCCGCCACGGCGCCAAACTGGTGGCCGACCCCCATCCTTCAGAGAATTTCTTCATGCGCTCGGATAATTTTGCCCTGGCCCGTGCCGGCGTCATTGCCCAGACCGTCTCCAGCTTCGGCCTGCACAAGGACTACCATCGCCCCAGCGACGATATCGCCCACATCGATTTCACCCACATGGAACAAGCCATCCGTTCCCTGCTGGTCCCCGTACAATGGCTGGCCAACTCAACTTTCAAGCCGGAATGGGTGAACGGGAAGAAGCCGTGAAGAGCGGGTTCCGGCGATTCTCCGCTTTCCCCTGCGTTTCCTGTGTGAGTTTGTGGCTGGCGGGTGCGGTTCCCGGGGCTTTCGGGTCAGTGTAATGCGCGGTTGGTTTGATTGATGTCCGGCTGCCTCTTCAGTTGGGCTTTTCCTTTTTCTTGCCCCGCGGAATTCGCTCGTCAATCGGTTTGCGGCCCTTGAAGCCTTCTTCCACGCCGTGCCAGTACTCGATCTTGTCTTCACCATACTTCCAGCACAGCAGGATCACTTCGTCTTCCACCAGGCAGGGAAAATCCAGCAGCCCGATGTCGAGGTCCTTGACCTGCACTCCGATGGAATCAATTTCCGCGATGCAGTCCTTCACGGCCTGCAAAGCCTTGTCGCGCTCGGCGCAACGGCGCGCTACTTTCACAATATCCACCTCCAACCCGCCGCTGAGCAGGATTCGGTGTTTCAAGGCCTGGAGCCCTTGCTCCACGTCTTCAATCTGCTTCTTGCCTTCCATCGAACGCTTGAGCAGCGACTTGAGGACAGGCAAAAGAGTCTGCGCCTGCTCCAAAGTGAATGTCTTGGGTTTCGCCATAGTTCGCTTCTTTCTGCAACCGCCGCAACTCCCAGATTCTTAGCACAAATGATGCCGGCCGGAAAAGTCACCATGGACCAGCCGCCACGGAAACAATACCGCCGGCA
>DATIWA010000132.1:0-3549 GCA_035465515.1 Candidatus Limnocylindrales bacterium
CATCTTCCACCAGCAGTATGTTGCCTGCTCCGGTTTGAACTTCGCAGGGCGCGCCGTCGCCGGGGGTCGGCTGTGCCCCGGGGATGGCGGGAAGGAGAATGGTGACTCTCGTCCCGCATCCGAGCTGCGAATCAATGATGATTTGGCCGGAACACTGCTGCACGATGCCGTAAACCGTGGCCAGACCAAGCCCGGTGCCGCGGCCCAATCCCTTGGTTGTGTAAAACGGCTCGAAGGCGTGAGACCGGGTCTCCTCGTCCATTCCCGTGCCGGTGTCACAGAAGCGGAGCCCGACAAATTGGGCGATGGACACGCTGCCTTCTGGTGAAACCGCGGGACGGTAGATGTCTTCCGTTTCGATCAGCAATTGCCCTCCATTGGGCATTGCATCCCGGGCATTGACAACAATGTTGAAGACAATCTGTTCAAAGTGGGTCTTGTCCATCACCACGGTGGCCGTGGAGCGCAGGTCGGCGATGAGCTCCACGTCTTCGCCGATCATGCGCGGCAGAATTGCGGCAAGTTCTTTGATGGCGGCATCGGGGCGCAATCGCGTAGGCCGGGTAATCTCCTTGCGGCTGAAAGTGAGCAACTGGCGCGTGAGGCCGCTGGCGCGCTGCGTGGTGTCCAGAATCGTGCCACAGTAGCGGCGCAAAGTGTCGTTGTCTGACAGCCGGATATCAAGCAGCTCGGCATAGCCGCCGATGACACCGAGGAGATTATTGAAATCATGGGCCACGCCGCCGGCAAGGCGTCCCAGGGCCTCCATCTTTTGCGCCTGGAGAAACTTGGCCTCCAGATCGCGTTGTTCGGTCTGGTCCATCAGCATGCCGAAAATACATTCCATTTCGCCGATTCGCACAAGGGTGGCGAAATAGAGGCCTTCACGACGATTACTGTTCGCGTCCTTAAATCTGATTTCCAGGTTATGGACCGACCCTTCGCTGCGAAGGCGTTCGTAAAAAAGAGCGCGCTGTCGCTCGTTTTTCCAGAAGCCAAGCTCCACACTGGTTTTGCCCACCACTTCCTCGGCGGGTCTGGCCAGGAGTTTTAGCAGGGCCTCGTTTGCGTTCAGCACAACTCCCGTCTGGGAAACGATGACGCAACCGATTGGGCTTTGCCGGAAAATGTTGGCGAACCTCTGCTCCGACTGTGTGAGCGCAATTTCGGCCTGTTTGCGTTCCGTGATGTCAATCGCGGTACCTTCAATCACCTTTTGTCCGGTGGAGTCGATCACGGTGGTCGCCCTCTCAAGCACCCAGAAAGGCGCGCCGTCTTTCCGGCGATGGCGGCACTCATGATTCAGGACCTGTCCGTTGCGGTTCAGCTTCTCCAGAAATGTGTCCCATTCCCCGGGATCAGCGCAGTGTGAAACGCGCGCTCCCGCCAGAGCTTCCTGCCGCGATTCGAATCCATACATGTGCAGGAAGGCGCTGTTGCAGTCCAGGAGCCTGCCTTCAAAGGTGGAAACGTAAACCGCGGCAAGATTACCTTCAAAAAGAGCGTGATATTGCCGTGCAACCGAACTGGCGGCCTCTGTCTGGTTTTCGAACAGCGTGAGAATCATGCCAAAAGCAACGAAGTATTTCGGCACGTCCCAGACCACGCCGGACACCATGATGTGCTGCGAGAAATAAAGATAGCTGCCCAGCGGGAACACTGCTCCCCAGGCGAGGAACGAAGCTGAGGTGAAGAGCACTCCCGGCGTAAGCCGCCGGAAACGGCGAAAGTACAGCAGTCCGGTCAGCACGAACAATGAGAAGAGATAAAGATCAAGCCCGAAACCAGGATGTCCCTTGCTGGCCTGAGAAATGGACCAGCCGGCATACGGCGCCAGTGCGGCCCAGGTTGCCACCCAGAACCAGTTCTTCCATCCATAATGACGGCAGGTGTCCCAGAAGCTCGCGGCAGCGCTGATTGAGAGCAGGCCTGCATAGAACCAGCTTTGGTGGAACCCCGCAACGATGCCGCTGAGGTAGAGCACAGCCGCGCCGCTGATCAGCACTGTAAACAGCGCTCTCCGGCGTCTGCTGGCATAAACCGCTGACACGGAAAAAAAGAAGAATGTTCCGGCTACGATCAGGGTTGCGCGATTGATCCAGACGGTAAAAGCCGGCTTCCAGCCGGGGACCCAGTCGTCCAGCAGGGGTACGGCAAAGTGCACGAAAATGGCCACCCACCCCGCCAGCCAGAGTGCTGATTTCTGCTCGCGATCACGCGTATAGATCCAGGTAAACAGAGCTACCAGGATGCTCATGATCCCGAATACGAGGATTTCTTCAAAACGTGACGGCATATCGCTGACCAGAGAAGGGGATGCTTTACCCCGGGTTGAAATGGAGGCCCCAGATCTCTGCCGGTCCCGGCTCAGAAGAACCGCGGAGAATATTAAGACTTTTTAGCTTACTTTGCACTTAGAAGCAACTAATTTGGAGACTTACTCTGGATGTAAGTGTGGAAGCCACTCCGCTGAATTCTTCTTATTTTTTCTTCTTCTCAGGAGGCCTTTCCGCGGGGTTCTCATGCACCCGTTCCCGGAAACTGCCGCTCATTCCTTTTGCCAGGAAGATCGTTGAATCGCCATATTTGTCACGCAGCCGGTCGGAAGCGGAGAGCGCCCGAGCCCATTTCTCCCGGCGGTCGCCGGGCAGCAGGTCCATCTGTTTGGGGTCGTCCTGGAAATTCGAGGCTTGCACGCCCAGCAGGCGGATTGCGCTTCCCTTCCTCCAGTTTTCCATGAACAGGCTGTGGATGGTTTCAAAGATCTCCGTATCCACGGCTGTCGGCGCAGGCAGAGAATGCGCGCGAGTGATGGTGCTGAAGTCGGAATAGCGCAGCTTCAATTGCAGCGTGCGTGCGCGGAGGTCCTGCTCCCGCAATCTCCGACCCACCATCTCGGAAAGTCGCAACAAAGTCGATTCCAGCTTTTCAAGATCGCTGGTGTCAATACTGAACGTGTGCTCGTGGCTTATGGATTTGGCCTCCCAGGCTTCGCCGACTTCACCTTCAAACCATGCGCCGGCGTCTTCTCCCCGCGCTTTCCCGGCCAGCGCCGCGCCCCATTTGCCGAGATTTTCTTCCAGTACCTTCAGATCGGTCCGCAATATGTCGCCAATGCGCACTACTCCCATTTCGTTCAAACGCGCTCGCGTGACCTTTCCTACTCCGGGAATTTTGCCCACATCCAGCGGCGCAAGAAACTGCTCTTCGCGGCCCGGCAGCACATAGAGAACACCATTGGGTTTCGCCTGGTCGGAACATATCTTGGCCATCAGCCGCGAACTGCCGATGCCGATGGAACAATTCAGTCCCGTTCGCTTCTTCATGGCCCCATGGAGCTTGTGGGCGGATTCCATGGGCGGCCCGTGCAGCTTGGCGGTGCCGGTCATGTCAACGTACGCTTCGTCAATGGACGCCATCTCCACTGCGGGCGAAAAATCATTGAGCACGGCCCGCACCTTCTGCGAGTAGTCGCGGTAGCGGTCCGGATGACCGTCCAGAAAAATCGCATGCGGACAGAGTTTTGCCGCGGTGCGCAGCGGCATGGCC
>DATIWA010000133.1:0-7708 GCA_035465515.1 Candidatus Limnocylindrales bacterium
CGCGCACCCGCACCGCGACTGCACCGGCAAGATCGTCGTCGTTCACAACGGCATTGTCGAGAATTACATGTCGCTGAAGAAGAAGCTGCTCGAAGAGGGCCACATCTTCAACACCGAGACTGACACCGAGGTCATCGCTCACCTTATTGAGCACTTCACAAAGCAGGCAAAGGGAAAACTTCCACTTGAGGATGCCGTCCGGAAGACTGTCAATGAGCTAACTGGTGTCTTTGCGCTTGCAATCATCTCCGCCGATGATCCGAACAAGATCGTCGCCGCCCGCAACGGCCCTCCCTCGGTCATCGGACTTGGGCAGAACGAGTATTTCGTCGCCTCGGATATCCCCGCAATTCTTTCGCACACCCGCGACCTGTTCTTCCTGGGAGACGGCGATCTGGCGATCATCACTCCCGAAGGCGTCAAGTTGACTGACTTCCAGGGTAAGCCCATTAAGCGCGAAGTACAGCACATCACCTGGGACCCGATCATGGCGGAAAAGGGCGGGTTCAAGCACTTCATGCTCAAGGAAATTTACGAGCAGCCGCGCGCCGTCCGCGACACATGGTTGGGACGAGTATCCCAGGACACCGGGAAGATATTCCTCGACGAGATGGAAATCTCCGAGGAGCAGCTCCGCACCATGGAAAAGCTGAACATCGCCGCCTGCGGAACAAGCTGGCACGCCGGCCTGGCGGGAAAGTTCATGATCGAGCGGCTGGCGCGCGTGCCGGTGGACGTGGATTACGCCAGCGAATATCGATATCGTGATCCCATAACCTCCAGTCGCGACGTTACGCTGCTGATCACGCAATCAGGAGAAACGGCGGACACGATCGCCGCGCAACGCGAAGCAAAACTGAAAGGGTCCAAGACGCTGGCCATCTGCAATGTGGTGGGGGCCATGATTGCCCGCGAAGCTTCCGGGACGGTTTATACGCATGCCGGGCCGGAGATCGGAGTCGCGTCAACCAAGGCGTTTACCGCGCAGCTCACGGCGCTGTTTCTGCTGGCTCTGCATCTGGGGGAAGTGCGCGGCACCATCGCCAGAGAGCAGGGTAAGTACCTGATTGGCGAGCTGCTGAAAGTCCCCGGCAAACTGGAGTCCGTGCTGGGGCGCGACGAAGAGATTGAAGAACTGGCCAGGAAGTATTCCAAGTCGCAGGATTTTTTGTTTTTAGGACGCGGCATTCACTACCCCATTGCCCTGGAAGGCGCGCTGAAGCTGAAAGAGATTTCCTACATCCACGCCGAGGGCTATCCCGCGGGCGAGATGAAGCACGGGCCCAACGCGCTGATTGATGAAAACCTGCCGGTGGTGATCATCGCGACCAAGGACGAGAACGATCCCAACTCAGTGCTGCGCTATGAAAAAACCATGTCCAACGTGAAAGAGGTGAAGGCGCGTGAAGGCAAGGTCATAGCGGTGGCTACCGAGGGCGATGAGGAAATCAATGAGTCTGTGGACCACGTGATCTACGTGCCTCCGGCGCCGGAGCTGCTGGCGCCCATTCTGGAGATTGTTCCTCTGCAACTCCTGGCGTACCACATCGCGGTCCGGCGAGGATGCGACGTGGACCAGCCACGTAATCTGGCCAAGTCAGTAACCGTGGAGTAGAAGCCGGCCTGAAAACGCGTTCCCCTGCGGCGGCAGCGGCGTGATGGACGCCTTCAGGCGCAACTTTAAGAAAATCTTTACCAATCATTTTTAATAACCTGTTCTGATTAGGGCTAGAATCTAGTTGTGGTACGCGATAGTTTAAAGCTGGAATCGTTCTGGACCCGGCGCTCCGGCCTGCTGGCATGCATTATCGCTGTGGTCGCTTTCACTCTCGGAATGTTGCAGGATTTCTTCCTGGCCAGTGAGGGGTTTACTCGTTTGAGCCTGGTGGTGTTGAGCAACATGATCACAGGACTGATTGGCGGCGCCCTTTTCTATCAGTTTGCGCAAAGCGAAAGAACACGGCGAGAGGTCATTCGCGAGCGCATAAAGACCATCGCGGAACTCAACCATCACATCCGCAACGCCTTACAGGTGATCAAGTTCTGGGGAGCCCAGCACCAGAACTGCCGGCTGGATGACGTGCAGATCCAGTTGATGAATAATTCCGTTGACCGCATCGAATGGGCGCTCCGGGAAGTCCTGCCGAAATACCCGGAAGTGGCCGCGCATTCCCACGCGGCGCCCGCCCCTCATCAACAAACCGCATTTCCGGTGGAGGTGGGCAAGCCGGAAACTTATGCCCGCGGGGATGAGAAGACCCACTAAGCCGCTGCATCGGTTACCCTCAGGACGAGGGAGCGCCTGAATCAGACGAACGCGCCGGCTCATCTAACCTGCACGATGGCGCTCTTCACAAGCCGCGACAAGCAGATCAACATTGATCACTATCAATCAGGCAAAACCGGACCGCGCCCCGCGATTCTCCTGGTGCATGGTTCCGGAGGACCGCTGCGCGGCATTGATCCTTTTGCGCGGCAGGCAGCCGGACTCGGAGTGCACGTCTTCGTGCTGCACTATTTCGAGAGCACAGGGCATGATTGGGTGCACCCGCGAGAGGTCCAGGAGCATTTCACCGTGTGGCTGGAAACGTTGCAGGATGCGCTGACATTCGTCGAACAGCAATCCGGAGTGGATCCCCGTCGCATTGGCCTGCTGGGATTTTCGCTGGGTGGATTCCTGGCGCTTGCGCTGGCGACCCGCGATCATCGCGTAGCGGCGGTGGCTGAGCTGTTTGGCGGCCTGCCTGAACACTTTGTCCGCGACGCAGCCAACCTGCCGCCTGTGCTGGTGCTGCATGGAGAACGCGACACGGTGGTCCCGGTGGAGGAAGCGCGCAGGCTGGAGGACCTGCTGAAGAAACAAAAAATCCCTTACGAGATCAAAATCTATCCGGACCAGGGACATCACTTCACCGGACTTGCGCAGCTTGATGCCATGGGCAGAGTGGCCGCCTTCTTTCGCAAATACCTGGCGGACGCAGCGTGAAGCAAAGCGGTCAGTCCCCCGTCCAAACTACGCTCGTGGCCATGGCGGGCCTGCCGGGAACCGGCAAGAGCACGCTGGCGCAGTCGCTGGCCGAGGCAGTGGGGGGAGCGGTGCTGGACAAGGATGTGATTCGCGCCGCGCTGTTTCCGCAGCCGCTGCTCGACTATTCGCAGGAGCAGGATGACTTCTCCATGGAAGTTTTGTTGCAGACGGCCGCCTACATCGCCCGCCGGAGGTCCGTGCCGTTCATTTTCATTGATGGCCGGCCGTTTGTCTGGCGCTCGCAAATGGAAAGCGTGGTGCGCCTCGCGGGCAGCCTGGGATGCCGGCTGAAGATCATCCATACCATCTGCTCAGATCAGGCGGCGCAGGAGCGCCTGACGCGGCCACACGTGGCAGCCAATCGCACCTTCCAGTTGTACGTTGCTTTGCGAGACAGATTTGAGGGGATTGTGGAGCCGCACCTGACCGTGGATACCGAAGAGCCTCTGGCCGCCTGCCTTGCTCAGTGCCGGAAATTTATTGAAGCAAGCAGTGGCTAACCCTGCCCCTGGGGGCGTCCCCAAAAGCTGCAACGTTCCGCCCACTCAGGTCATCTAACACATTGACAATAACACACTCAACTCTCATAATAGGGTTGCTGTTATGCTGGATAGATTGATTTAAAAGCACTTATAAGCAGGGGAGGCAGCCAGTCATGGGCAAAATTATTGGAATCGATCTGGGGACCACGAATTCGGTGGTAGCCGTAATGGAAGGCGGAGAGCCCAAGGTCATTGCCAACGAAGAAGGTGGCCGTACCACGCCATCGGTGGTTGGGTTCACCAAGTCGGGTGAACGGTTGGTTGGACAGGTGGCGAAGCGGCAGGCCATCACCAATCCGGAAAACACTATTTATTCGATCAAGCGGTTCATGGGACGCCGCTATGACGAAGTGACAGAAGAAATGAAGATGGTCCCTTACAAGGTCGTCCGGCAGGGCGATCATGTGGCCGTGCTGGCGCAGGGGAAGGAATACACCCCGCCGCAGGTTTCGGCCATGATCCTGCAAAAGCTGAAGAAGGCGGCGGAGGACTACCTGGGGCAGGGCGTGACGGAAGCGGTGATCACGGTTCCCGCCTATTTCAATGATGCGCAGCGCCAGGCGACCAAAGATGCCGGCAAGATCGCCGGTCTGGATGTAAAGCGCATTGTGAATGAGCCTACGGCGGCGGCTCTTGCGTACGGTCTGGACAAGAAGAAGGACGAGACCATCGCGGTCTATGACTTCGGCGGCGGCACGTTCGATATATCGATTCTGGAAGTCGGCGAAGGCGTGATTGAGGTGAAGTCCACCAATGGCGACACGCACCTCGGCGGAGACAACATCGACTCGAAGATCGTGGACTGGCTGGCGGAAGAATTCAAGAAAGACGAAGGGCTGGACCTGCACAGCAAAGGGAATGAAATGGCATTGCAGCGCCTGCGTGACGCGGCGGAAAAGGCCAAGATCGAACTCTCCACGACCATGGAGACGGAGATCAATCTGCCGTTCATTACGGCCGATGCCAGCGGTCCCAAGCACCTGGTGAAAAAGCTGACGCGCGCCAAACTGGAGCAGATGGTGGAAGACATCATCCAGCGCTCGGTGGGGCCGTGCCGACAGGCCATGAAGGACGCGGGCGTGGAAGCCAAGGACATTGATGAAGTGGTGCTGGTTGGCGGACAGACCCGCATGCCCCGCATCCAGACGCTGGTGAAAGAGCTGTTCGGGAAGGAACCGCACAGGGGCGTCAACCCGGATGAAGTCGTGGCGGTAGGCGCGGCGGTGCAGGCGGGCGTGCTGGGCGGCGAAGTGAAAGACCTGTTGCTGCTGGATGTGACGCCGCTGACGCTGGCGATTGAAACGCTGGGCGGAGTGGCCACTCAGATGATTCCGCGCAATACCACGATTCCCACGCGCAAGACGGAGACTTTCTCAACGGCGGCGGATAGCCAGACGTCGGTTGAAGTCCATGTACTGCAGGGCGAGCGCCCTCTGGCCAGGGACAACCGGACACTGGGCAAATTCCACCTGACGGGAATTCCCCCGGCCCCGCGCGGCGTGCCGCAGATCGAGGTCACGTTTGACATCGACGCCAACGGCATCCTCAACGTGACCGCCAAGGACCGGGCCACGGGCAAGGACCAGAAGATTACGATTACGTCTTCTTCGGGCCTGAGCAAAGAGGAAGTGGAACGCATGGCCAAGGAAGCCGACGCGCACGCGGCGGAAGACAAGGCCAAGCGCGAAGAGATCGAGGCGCGCAACCAGCTCGACAGCTTCGTTTACAACGTGGAAAAGATGCTGAAGGAGCATGGCGACAAGATCTCCGGTGACGAAAAGAGCACCGTGGAATCGGCCCTGGCGGACGCCAAAAAGGCGCTGGAAGGGACGGACGCGAGCGCGATGAATTCGGCCCGCGAACGGCTCGTGCAGGCCTCGCACAAGCTGGCGGAAGCCATGTACAAGGCCGCGCAGCCGCAAGGCGAGGCCGCAGGCGCAGGCCCGCAGGCCGGCGCACCGGCCGGCGACGGCGCAGCAGGTCAGCAGGAGAAGAAGGACGAAGGCGTGATAGACGCCGAGTACGTGGACGTGGAAGACAAGAAGTAAGGCCCCGTCCAGATTGGTGCTGAAGAGGGCGGCTGAGGGGCCGCCTTCTTCACACAGGAAGCAAAGAGGTGCCCATTGAGACAATATCTGGTGATGAAAATGGTGGAAGGATTGAATCAGGTTGCGGGGATGATCGCCCTGCCGGGCCTGTACACTCTGGAAGCGGCGGAGCAGTTTGTGAAAGAGCTGGCATCGGCCGAACCGGGGGCGAATTACCTCATCCAGGAAGTAGGAACGGCCTAGGCAAACTCGAGGAGGGCGGATGAAATACATGAAGCGTCGCGGTCTGAAGCTGTTTGCAATGGCGGCCCTGGTGCCGATGATGGCCGCGAGCGCCGTCTCTCAAAGCAGCCCGACTGCGCCGCCCGGCAGCGCCGTCACCATGTCCGCCAATGACCAGGACACGGCCAAACAGGTGGAGCAGCTTGTCAGGAAGTTCCTGGCTGACGTGCCGAAGAATGACCGCAAGGTCTTCGAGGACTTTTTTGCCGATGACGTGATCTACACGCGGTCCACGGGTGTCACCGTGGCCAAGGCGGACATCCTCAAGAACATTGACGCGCGCGCGGCCAGCGAGCCGCAGGCGACTTATGAGGCCGATGACGTCACCGTACATCCCTACGGAAACATGGCGGTGATCAACTTCCGCCTGGTGCAGCACAATGGCGCGCAGACAAATTATTTCCGCAATACGGGAACGTTTCTGAAGCGCAGCGGCAAATGGCAGGCGGTGGCGTGGCAGGCCACCAAAGTGCCGCAGGCAGGAAGTTAGCTGGAGCGACGAAGTAGATGGCGACAACGCAGCAAAAAGATTATTACGGGATTCTTGGCGTGAAGAAAGGCGCCTCCGCGGAGGACATCCGCAAGGCGTTCCGGAAACTTGCGCGCAAGTACCATCCTGACGTCAACCCCGGCGACAAGAAGGCCGAAGAAAGATTCAAAGACCTCTCGGAGGCAAACGACGTCCTGAGCGATCCCAAGAAGCGCAAGATATACGACCAGCTCGGGTTCTATTCCGACAATATCGATCCGGCGGCGGCCGAGGCCTATGCGCGTGGCGGCGGCTTTGGCGCAGGCGGCTTCGGAGCCGGTCCTTATCCGGGCGGCGCGGGCGGAGAAGGCGGGAGGGGCACGCAGGGATTTGACTTCGGCGGCTTCGACTTCTCAGACTTTGTGAGCGGCGCGGGACGCCAGGGAAGCGCCGGCCCGGGCGCGGGAGCGGGCGGCGGTTTCCGCGACATTTTTTCCAGCATCTTTGGCGGAGGCCGCGGCGCCGGGGCCGGGATGCGGCAGGAGCCCGAGCGCGGCACCGATCTGGAATACCAGGTCAATATCGGTTTCTGGGACGCGATCCGGGGAACGGTGATGCGGCTGAACATCAGCCGTCTGGATGCGTGCAGCAATTGCGGCGGCAAAGGCACCGTGGGGACGCCCGCAACCTGCCCTGAATGCCATGGCAGCGGCCAGGTAACACAGACCAGCGGGCGCATGAAGTTCAACACTCCCTGCCCGCGCTGCGGCGGCACGGGGAAGGCGCAGCACGTTTGCTCCACGTGCCACGGCGAAGGCGTGGTGCAGCGCACCGAACCCCTGGAAGTGCGGGTCAAAGCGGGCACCCGCGACGGCCAGCGAATTCGCCTGGCCGGCAAGGGAAATGCGGGCGGAAATGGCGGCCCGCCGGGTGACCTGTACATCATCATCCGGATTGGAGATCATCCGGTCTTCCGCCGCGAAGGTGATGACATTTATGTGAGCGTGCCGGTATCAGCGCCGGAGGCTGCGCTGGGCGCCAAGATTGAGGTCCCTACGATTGACGGACGTTCGCAGTTGCGTGTGCCTCCGGGCACGCAGAGCGGGCAGAAGCTGCGCCTGCGCGAGAAAGGCGTGCCCTCCGCCACCAAGGACGGCGTGCGCGGCGATGAGATTGTGGAAGTAAAGATCGTGGTGCCGCCGGCCCACGATCTGAAAGCGCGCGAACTGTGGCAGGAATTGCAGAAGCTGAGTCCGGAAGACCCGAGGCTGGAGTTGTGGAGCAAGGTGTAGTTCTTGAAACGGAGCGCCTGGTCTTGCGCGAGTTTGAGCCGGGAGAC
>DATIWA010000134.1:0-14123 GCA_035465515.1 Candidatus Limnocylindrales bacterium
GGCCACACCCTGCTTGATAACAGCCAGGACGGCCTTGGGGGAAAACAGCTTGAGACTCATCGTGCATCTCCCGAACTAATGTCACGCAGCCGCAATCGGGCCCAGTCACGGCGCGTGCACTTTAGTTCTAAGCTGCCGCTGTTAAAGCGCCGTTAAGCGATCGTGAATTCTACGTGCAATTCGCGCAGGTGGTTTCGAATCGGGAAGAACGCGGGGAAGGCTACGCCCGAGATGCATTCGCGTAAAAGCGCAAAAGCGTACAAAGAGGACGCCTGCCACGTTGTTCTCCGTTACTCCGTGAGCCGGTGGTGAAGAGGTTCCGTGAATTAACCGCGAATGAACTTGCCGAGGAGGGAACAGACCGCGCCCAGGCCCAGGATGGCCACCGGCCCGTGGTTTTGCTGGAGAGCTAGAGCGATATCGCCTCCCTGTGTGTAAAGATACGCGCCCCAGCACAGTCCGCCAAAAATGCAGATCGCTCCCAGAGTTCGCAGCAGGGGACTTCCAGGCTCCTTCTGGGCAACTCGCAGGGGGCGGTATGCGCCGCGGTCCTCGTACCCTTCCCGGGCTCCCGTGCCCCAATCGTCCTTATATGCTTTTTGCATTGGGCGACTCCATATCTCAAAATGTGCTCTGTTTCCCACTGAAATTCAACCAACAAAAACCCTTAGAAGGTACACCCGCAGGTTCATCGTCCTGGAATACGAGGGTGTGCAGCCAATTTCACCCGCCATTTACAATGAATGATTCTTTATGAGCCACCTATTCGAGCCTCTTCGCCTTCGCGATGTCGAGTTGCCCCACCGCATCCTGGTCTCTCCCATGTGCCAATACTCCTGCACGGATGGCATGGCCAATGAATGGCATATGGTCCATCTGGGCGCCCGGGCCGTGGGACGGGCGGCGGCCGTTCTTACCGAGGCTACCGCTGTGACTCCCGAAGGGCGTATCAGCCCGGATGACCTTGGGCTCTGGAGCGACACCCACATTGATCCACTGCGTCGCATCTTCTCCTTCATCACGCAGCAAGGTTCGGTGCCGGGGATGCAACTGGCCCACGCCGGCCGGAAAGCCAGCACCAGCGCCCCCTTTAAAGGCGGCAAACCACTGCCTCCCGGGGAGGGCGGATGGTCTCCTATTCTTGCCCCCAGTTCGCTGCCTTTCGCCACCGGATACCAGACTCCGCATGCCATGACCGGGCAGGAAATCGCCTCCATTGTGCGGGCGTTTGCCGCGACGGCCGTTCGGGCCGAGGCGGCCGGAGCCAGGATCATCGAGTTGCATGGCGCCCACGGCTACCTGCTGCATTCCTTCCTCTCGCCCTTAAGCAACCAGCGCACGGACGAATACGGCGGCCCCTTTGCGAACCGTGTTCGCCTTGTTTGCGAGGTGGTGGATGCGGTCCGGCGCGTGTGGCCGGAAAGATACCCGCTCTTTCTGCGGATTTCCGCCTCCGACTGGGTTGAGGGTGGCTGGACGGTCGAAGAGTCGGTAGAGCTGGCGCGCATCCTGAAAGACCGCGGAGTGGACCTGTTTGACTGCTCTTCCGGCGGCAACGTGCCCGGCGCAAAAATCCCCGTGGGCTCGGGTTACCAGGTCCGCTTCGCCGAGCGAATCAGGCGTGAGTCCGGTGTGCTCACCGGGGCCGTGGGAATGATTACCGACCCGGCCCAGGCTGACCAGATCATCCGTAGCGGGCAGGCTGACGTTGTTTTTCTGGCACGCCAGTTTCTGCGCGATCCCTACTGGCCCCTCATCGCCGCCCGCTCTCTGGCGCACGACCTCGCGTGGCCGCAGCAGTATGAACGCGCAAAGCTGCGTTGATGCCATTTGCTGGAGGGAATCGCCGGACCTGATAGCGAAGCTTTGCAGGGTTTGCGAACGGCGCTATTTCTTCAGCGCCGCCTGAGCTGCGGCCTGCGCCTGCTCGTCCTGCCTCTGAATTTCCCGCCTCTGCACCGGCGACGAAAGGACAATTGAAGTCGAAGTTGTGCCGAACGGCGTTAACCGGTCAATCAGAGATTCCAGGTGCTCCACCGAACGCACGTGCACCTTCATGATGAACGAGTCGGCGCCGGTCCCGCGATGGCACTCTACAACCTCGGGAGAGCCCTTCATCACCGCCGTGATTTTTGTGAACACGTCTCCAACCACGGACATCCTGATAAACGCGGTGATGGGCATTCCCACTTTCGTGGGATCAATGTCGGCATGATAGCCAACAATTATTCCCGCTTCTTCCATGCGTTTCACGCGCTCCACCACAGCGGGGGTTGTCAATCCGACTCTGCGTCCAAGCTCGGCGTAGGAAAGCCGTCCATTCACTTGCAGTTCGTGCAACAGCTTCCAGCCAATCTGGTCTAAAAGCTTTTCGTTTTTTAAATTCGAATCCATGTTTAGCCTGTCATTGTAAGACAGATCTGGGCTTATGTTCTAAAGTGGGACCTATACACGAACATTAAAGGAATCTTATCTGGTCACTAATTGGCTACCATTAAACCATTACACCCGGATTCTGACTAGAGAAATTCCGCAACCAGAATTGTTCTTGCAGGCTCCTCCAGGCAGCCTCGGGCTACCCGCCGGTTTGGTCCCTCCGCCTAAGTTAAAACACCCGGTTTTCCAGCGCTCAACCTCACGGAAACCAAACGAAACACTGCTGGTCATGTCGGTTTCACTTGCTTTCAGGCACTGGCCCATATAAAAATGATGCTCCAAAAACTCTGATCGCCTGGCTGCCTTTTTCGCTCCCCCTTGTGATTTAAGCCGCATGGATAGAATTGTCATTACAGATCAGGAAGTGGCCCGGACTGAGACCCAGCCGCAGGTGCCGGCCGTGAATCTTCCGGAGCCGGTTCCCCGGCTGCCAGACCCGGTGCCTTTGTGGATCCGGATTTTGCTCGCGCCACTTGCGCTGGTGCTCCCGCTGCTGTGTCTTGCCGCTCTGGTGATCCGGACTGTGGCTCGCCGCCAGGTGCCCCGGGCCCGTCAGGCCTGGTCGTCGTACCTGCTCACCCTGCTGATTGTGAGCGGCCTTTTCTCCACTCTGGGCGGGGTCCTGGCCATTTCGTTTTCATGGGCGCCCGTGCCGGACGCCATTGGCACAGCATTGGCCGGCCTCGACGAGCGCGGTTCCTTCCCATCGCTGCCCACCGGCAAGATGATGTCCGGCGCCGAACTGAGTTCCACCATGAGGCCCATGGTGCTGCTGGCCTCGCCGGCAGCCAGGCGCTGGTTCAATCATTCCGAAACCATGTCCGGGCTGCTGGGCGCCGCATTGATATTGCAGGCCGACTCCCATGGCTATCTGCTGGCAACCGCGCGCCATGTTGCCGACGGCGAAGATTGGCGTTCCCGCCATGGCCGCCAGAAGGTAATGGTCTCAGACGGAATGAACGGCTGGGCGGGGGCGCAAGTCCTTGCCCGCCACAAGCAACTCGATATCGCCTTGCTGTGGCTGGATCGCCGCCAGGGCCAGGCCGACTTCCGCCAGCCCATTGCCGCCTATCAGAGCGTGCAGACCGGGGAACAGATCTACGTAATCGGCCATCCTGAAGGTTTGAATTTCAGCGTGAGCGACGGCATCATTTCCCGCATGCCGGGAAACGATGTGCTGCAAATCTCCGCCCCGGTTAGTCCAGGCAACAGCGGCGGCCCAGTCTATGACGAATATGGAAATCTGCTGGGTGTGGTCACCTCGAAAGTGGCCCGTTCCGCCGAGCCCGAGGCCGAGAACCTGAACTTTGCCGTAAGCACGGAAGCCCTGCTGCACGAATCCGACTGGGAGTTTCAAAGCGGCACCTCCGCGCCCCAGAACGTGTTCACGGATTTTCTGCACCAGGCAAAGGTACGCAAGCTCCCGGTTGATTCCCGACAATAGGACTTTCTTGAATGGCAAATATTACCGTTACCGTCTACGACTCCACGGAAAACAAGCGGGTGCCCGTGGAATTGCCTGATGACGCCCCGGCCAATCGCATCATCGCCGTGCTGGTGGAGAAGCTCCAGTTGCCGCGCAATGGTCCTGACGGCGCTCCCCTGAGCTACAAGTTCCACCACAAGAATTCCGGCCGCCAGATCCAGGATTCACAGACCCTCTGCGACGCTGCCGTAAAGGAAGGCGATATACTTCGCCTCCAGCCGGAAATTACTGCGGGAGCCCAATGAGCCAGGCTCCAACCTCGACCCCGGCGGAAGACCGCTTCAGCCGCTTTCGCCTGATCGGCTGGTGGGACCAGGAGAAGATCCGTCGCACCCGCCTGCTGGTGATCGGCGCCGGCGCGCTGGGGAATGAAATCCTCAAGAACCTTGCCTTGCTCGGCTTCGCCAGCATCGTCATCGTTGACCTGGACTCTATTGACGCCACGAATCTCTCGCGCAGCATCCTGTATCGCGCGGCTGATGTCGGCAGGCGTAAAGCGGATGTCGCCGCTGAAGCGGTCAAGAACATCTTTCCCGAAGCCAGCGTTCACCCCATCACCGCCAATGTTGTGCACGGACTGGGACTGGGACTGTTTGGCTGGGCCGACATGGTGCTGGCAGGCCTCGATAATCGCGAAGCCCGCCTCTGGATCAATCGCGCCTGCTGGAAAATGGACCGGCCGTGGATTGACGGCGCCATTGAAGGAATTAACGGCGTGGCCCGCGTCTTTCTCCCCGGCACGCCTCCCTGCTACGAATGCACGCTGGGAGAAACTGACTGGGAGATTCTCAACAAGCGCATGTCATGCAATCTGCTGCTTTTGGAAAACGATGCCGAAGGCAAGGTGGCCACCACGCCCACCATCTCGTCCGTGATTGCCGGGCTTCAAGTCCAGGAAGCGGTAAAGCTGCTGCATGGCCTGCCCGTGCTGGCCGGCAAAGGGTTCGTTTTTGAAGGGCTCAATCATACTTCGTATCGCGTGGAGTACACCGAAAATCCAGATTGCATGAGCCACTATACCTTTACGGAAACCGTGCCTCTGCCCTCGGCCTCGCATGAGATGACTCTCGAGCAGCTTCTGGCGCGCGCGCGTCACGATTTGGCCGCCGAGGAGGTTACCGTCGAATTCAGCCGCGATATCATCCACAAGCTCGCCTGCCCGGCCTGCGGCGCGGAAGAAGAACTGTTCGCGCCGGTGGGAACGGTTGCCTACGGGCGGGCCAGATGCCCGGCCGATGGCCAAATGCGCGCTGTCATCACGGCGCACAGCTATTCCGGCGCAGAACCCTTTGGCGCCTGCAGGCTGGACCAGCTCGGCCTGCCTCTATTCGATGTTTTCTCCGCCCGCTCTGCGGACCGTGAGATTGCCTACTTGATGGCCGGTGACGAAAAAGTCGTGCTGGGCCAACTGGCCCTGGGAGCGTCGCGCTGATGGCAAAAGCATCCAGGCTCAAGACCAGGACGCAGCCGTTGATCGTCATGGAGTCCGAGGTGGCGCGCAAGATCCGCCAGCATGCCTGCTCTTCCATGAAGGCCGAGGTGTGCGGCGTGTTGATCGGCAGCGCGGACGATGACCGCACGCATGTGGAAGCGTGCATCGCCGGCATCAATGCGGCGCAGGGCGGCGCTCACGTCACCTTTACCCAGGACACATGGGAACATATCTACAAAATCAAGGACCAGCAGTACCCGGATGACCGCATCGTCGGCTGGTACCATTCTCATCCCGGGTTCGGCGTGTTTCTCTCCGAGCACGATCTCTTTATTCAGGAAAACTTCTTTTCCAGCCCGCAGCAGGTCGCGTGGGTCTACGATCCGCATACCGGTGAAGAAGGCTGCTTTGGCTGGGTGAACGGAAAAATCGAGAAGCTTTCCGAGATTCGCTTCGGGTACTCGCAGAGCGTTGAAGCCGGCGCCGCAAGGGGCCGCGATGCAGGGGCTGATGATGACTCCCAGCCCATGCCCGTACACCAGTCGAACGAGCGCCGCAGGAGCAGCGAGCCCGTATGGGTGAGGTGGGGCATCACGCTTTTCAGCTACCTTGCCGTGATGGTTCTGGGCTTTCTCCTCGGGTATCAGTACTTCGTACACCGTCTCAGGCAGTTCGTAGATGAGCAGGAGCACCTGTACCAGCAGATGTTGATTCCACCGGGGTCGCCCGCTGGAGAGCCCCCGGCTCCCGGGCCCTCATCTTCGCCGGCGCAAAAGAACCCGCCGCAGTCAGGAAGGGGGAGCGATGGCAAATACGGACGATAAGCCGTCCCTGAAAATCACTCTGGAAGACCTGGAAAAGGTCAGCATTCCGCGCGAGGAACAGACTGCCGCGTCTGGCGCGGCCGCCGCACCCGGCATGGCGAAGCAATATGGCAACATCGCGGCCCCGGGGGCCGAGCCTGTTGTCACCGACGAGAGCAAGTCGAATATCCTGCTTCAGGGCTGGTTTTATCTGGGGACGGCTGGGCTGCTGGGTGCGCTGCTTGCCTGGGGCATCTGCGAGCCTGCGTTCGTCGACGGGGCAGGGCACCGCTGGGGCAATCGGCTGATCATCCCCTTGATGGTCATGCTGATGTGCCTTGGGTTCGGCGTCGCCGAGAGTATTGTGGAACGCTCCATGCGCAAGGCCTGGTGGCGCGCCCTGCTGGCGCTTCCCCTGGGGCTGGCGGGCGGCTTCATTTTTGACATGGTCGCCAACCTCATATTCGCTATTGCCGTAGGAATCGTGGCCCAACTGGGCGTACAAACCTACAGGAATCCCGCCTTCTGGATTGCCCGTGGAGTTGCCTGGATGGTCTTCGGCATTGCGGGCGGAATCATCTACGGCATGGTGGACGGTTCCGGTAAAAAAATTCGCTATGGAATCCTGGGCGGAATCATCGGCGCCGGACTGGGCGGCATGATTTTCGATCCCATCTCCATGGCCACCCACGCCGGAGCGCCCAGCCGCGCTATTGGCTTTGGGCTGCTCGGCCTGGCCACCGGCGTGGCCATGGGCATTGTAGAGAGCGCGCTCAAAGACCGCTGGCTTTATGTCGCCTCCGGGCCGCTGGCCGGGAAGCAATTCATCCTCTACAAACCGCTCACCACCATCGGCAGCAGCCAGCAATGCGACATTTATCTGTTCAAAGACACCTCCGTCCTTCCCCAGCACGGCACTATCGAGTTGCGCGGCGCCCAGACCTTCCTGCGCGCCGAAGGCCAGGTCTATGTCTCGGGACAGCCGGCCAGGAACCGCGCGCTGCAAAGCGGTGATCTCATCCAGATTGGCCGCTATGCATTCCACTTCCGCGAGAGGCACCGATGAGCGAACAGCCCGTTTGCCCCTACTGCCGGATGTCTTTCGATCAGGAGGGACTGGTCAAGATCTACTGCACCGGCTGCGGCATGCCGCATCACGAAGACTGCTACCAGGAAAACGGCGGGTGCACCGTGTTCGGCTGTTCAAAAATGCCCGCGGACGATCCCAAGGTCCAGGTTTCCGCGGGCGATCTCAACGCTGCCGCAGTTGCCATGCAGCCGGGCTACGCAGTCCATGCCTCATCACAGGCACCGTTGATCCATGGACAGCCGGGAGCGCCGGCCTATGCCCAGCCGCTCGCCGGGTTCGTGCATCCTCCCAAAAGCCGCGCGTCCTTTATCCTTCTGGGAATTTTCTTGGGGGCCTTTGGCGCGCACAACTTCTACGCCGGATACACCGGCAGGGCGGTGGGCCAGCTATGCCTGACGCTTCTGAGCCTTTTTTATCTTGCCCTGGTTTCCTGGATCTGGGCGGTGGTGGAGATTTGCATTACCGACAAGGACAGCGTCGGCGTGCCGTTCAGCTGACCACGCAGCAGGTGAAGAATGAAATATTACATTCGCCGCGATTTGAATGAATACGGTCCCTACACCCTGGCCGACCTGCAACGTTACGTGGCCCAGGGAAACATTGTTCTGACTGACCTGACCCGCAGCGAAGGCATGACCGACTGGGTGCCGGTCTCGCAAGTAATCGGCAATATTCCGGCCACCGCTCCGGCTTATCCCGTGGGGGGCGGCATGGTGTATGGCGGCACGCCGGCGGGGACGATCTATGGCGGTGGCGCGATGTCCGGTGTTCCAGGAGCAGTATCCCATCCCAATGGGCCGGTACCGCCTGACTTCCATTGGGCGCTCGTCCTGCTCATCAGCTTCTTCTGCGGCATATTCCAGTTGGTGTGGTTCTTTGTTGAGGTCTCGTTCATTAAGAAGATACGGCCGGAAAACCGATGCCTGCTCTTCATTTTGTCCGGCCTTGGCGTGGAGATTGCCTCCGTTGTCGTCCTGATCGCGAGTGTCCGGGGAGATGGTCGCGGATTGAGCAGCTTTGCCGTCCTATTCTGGCTGATGATCCTGGGGGGAGCAGCCCTCCAGATCGTAGGCATCTTCCAGATGCGTGCCGCGCTGCTTGAGTACTACAACACGGTCGAGCCCATCGGTCTCCGCTTGAGCGGCGTTCTGACCTTCTTTTTTGCCGTGTACTACTTTTAGTATCATTTCTCGCGCATTGCAAAATGGAAAAAGACCGGCTATCTGGCGCCGCAATGAAAATGAGCATCCATCTGAAATACCGGGCGCATGCAGCGGCAGGACTGCTGCTGGCGGGTTGCGGCATACTCTTCAGTTTTCCGCCTGCCGAATATCACTTTTACCCTCTGTGCCCTTTTTATGCGCTCACCCATTTGTTGTGTCCGGGCTGCGGCGGTACACGGGCGCTTTACTACCTTCTGCATCTCAACCTGGCGGAAGCGCTGCACTATAATGCGCTGGTTACGGTACTGGCGCCGCCTTCGCTTCTGTGGCTTGCTTTCTGCTACTACGCGGTCCTGCGTCATGGCCGGGCGCCGGGCATCAGACTCTCTCGCACCGCAATGGCTGTTCTTTTCGTGGTCGTTCTGCTGTTTGCCGTGGTTCGTGATGCGGGAATTGCTTTTGTGATCTAGGGATTATGCTTTCACCCCGAATTCGTCGCCTTAAGCTCGACTATGAATCCCTCCAGCAGCGCTTCGCCAGCTGGCCGGTGGTCCGCATTGTCGGCACCGCGGGCATGCCGCCGGAAATTTATCGCTTCCAATACACCCTGAAAGGCCTCTACGTGGCCGCGGACGGTTCCATTCTGGAACGCAACGAGCACCTGCTGGAAGTGAATCTTTCCCTGGGCTACCCGCGCCGCGCTCCGCAGTGCCGCATGCTCACGCCCGTTTTTCACCCCAATTTTGACGACAGCTCGGTCTGCGTGGGGGACTTCTGGGCCGCCTCGGAAAGCCTCGATGACCTGGTCATCCGCATCGGCCGCATGATCGCCTACCAGGAATACAACACCAAGAGCCCTTTGAATGGACTCGCCGCAAAATGGGCGGCACAGAACGGCCAGCTCCTTCCCGTGGACCCTCGCCCGGTCGCGCCCCCGCTGGAAGGGGCTGCGGCTCCCGTTCCAGACCTTGCTGCCACAGCGCCGGAGGCGCCCCCCGTGGCTTCGCAGCCCGATCTCCGGCCGGAGATGCCGGGGGACAACAGCTCTGATCCCTGGCAGCAGAAGATCATAATCAGTTAGGTTCCCCCGGAGCCAGCCCACTCAGCGTTCCGCCCCACTCTGCCAAACATTTCGATGTCAAACTGCTGTGTGGGCGGTATATTTGAAAGCCCCTCGACCTCTCCGCTTTGTTGCTTTCAATAACTCCGTCAATGTTGCTGCCCGTTAATTTTTTTTCTAAGGTGATTTTCCCAATTTGGTGCTCGAAGCGCGATGCAGGCATCGTGTAGTCTGCCGTTCGCTGATCTCAGGTTTCCGGCCCGGATCAGAAGGATTCATAGGGCGAGACGCGCAGCATGGTTCGGCGCGTTGCGCCGGTTTCACTCGGCTTCCTCTGTTCGATGGTTGAGTACAGAAGCAGCAAACTTCAATCAAGTGAGGTCATCAGCATGACATCTCCCCTTTCGAAGATGAGATTCGCTCTGGCGTTTCTCTTTGTAATCCTGGCCCTGAACTTCATGGCCGCGCAAAAAGTCCGTGATGGAGGGCAGCAGCAAATGGAGCCCACCGGCGCCGGCCATGGCGTACGGCCCGCCCAACCGACCGGCAACGCGGTAGTCACCGGCAACGGAATCAGCTATCACGGAGGCCCGGTGATGAGGGGCAATCCCGTCCACACGTACGTCATCTGGTACGGCAACTGGGCCGGAACCGGGTCCAATACAGCGGCAACCAGGAGCCTGATCGAGCACTTCCTTGGCACCATCGGCGGCTCGGCGCTGGAACTCGTAAACACCACATACGGCGACAACTCGGGGAATGTCAGCGGCAACGTCAGTTTCTCCGGCAGCACAATTGTCAGCAGCAGCACCAATCTTTCGGACTCGGGCGTCCGCACCCAGGTCGCCAACGCGATCAGCAGCGGGCGGCTGCCCAGCGACAGCAACGGCGTGTATTTTGTGCTGACCTCCTCCAACATCAATGAGACCTCCGGCTTCTGCACCTCATACTGCGGCTGGCACACGCACTCCACGATTAACGGCGTGGACATCAAATACTCGTTTGTCGGAAATCCCGACCGCTGTCCCAGCGGCTGCGAAATCCAGCGCACCGGTCCCAACAGCCCGGCCACGAATGTCGGTGGCGCCGACGGAATGGCCAACGTGATCTCCCATGAGCTGGAAGAGGCCATCTCCGATCCCGACCTGAATGCATGGTTTGACTCCAGCGGCCAGGAAAATGCCGATAAATGCAACTTCAATTTCGGCGCTACTTCCACCTGTAATGCGAACGGATTGTGTTCCGCGGCGGGTACTTCTGCCGCCGCCAGATACAACCAGACCTTCGGCAACAATGACTGGATGCTCCAGCAGAACTGGCGCAATTCCGGCGGCGGGGCCTGCGCGCAGCACCTCTAATCTTCCAAACGTGTCGTCTGCTGAGGACCGCCTGACTGGTTCGGGCGGCCTCAGCTTCCTGTGTTCGACCCGGAGGGACACTCCGGCGTGTTACAGAAATTCGGCACAGGGTTGCCGTAGTAGGGTGTTTTTGTCCGGTTCTTTGCGGGGACCTGTCGCCGCAAATTGAGTACGCCGGTGCGGTTTGTTGAAGTACACTTGTTGCACCAGGCAAGTGCTTCCGGTTTGAGGATGAAGGCCCGCTCGGCGAGACCTGACAGGAACAGAGCAACCGGAGGATGCAAGATCCCTACCATTCCGCTATTCCCAGTTTCTTCTGGCCTTGCCGGTCGGAACGTAACGATTCAATTTCCCAAGTGAGGAACACCCATATGACTGCTTTTCGATGGCTGGCAGCGTTTTCTCTGCTGCTGGTATTCAGCCTTCCCTTCAGTTTGCATGCTCAGACCGTAGTTATCGAACCGGTAGGTCACGATGTTTCTGCGCCTCTGCGTGACATGCCCGTCGTCCCGCCAACGTTTGACAATTTCAATCTGCATATGGTCAAGCCGGTGCCGCATGTGTTCAGCAGCGGACCGGATGGAGCCCTGCAGACCGCCCCTATCCAGACTTCAGCAACCATCAGCAGTCTCAGCGGCTTTGATGGCCCCGGCGTCAGCACCGGTTTGAGCATCAGCGGTGAACCGCCTGACACCAACGCCTCTGTGGGCGCTACGCAGGTGGTTGTCTGGGTCAATACATCATTCGCTGTTTACGACAAAGCCACTCACGCCAAGGTTTTCCCCGCCAACGGCTTTGCCGCGGGCAATACCATCTGGAGCGGATTTACAAGCGGCCGCTGCAATACGGACAACTCGGGTGATCCGATTGTGCTTTACGACAAGCAGGCACAGCGCTGGATCTTTACCCAGTTCGCCGTCTCCACAACTCCGTATTTCCAGTGCGTAGCGGTCTCGCAGACCTCAGACGCCACCGGTCCCTACAACCGATACGCCTATAGCTTCAGCACCAATTTCCCTGACTATCCCAAAGTTGGTGTATGGACGGACGCATACTACTTTACGTTTAACCTGTTTGCCCACGCGGCAAGGTTTGCCGGCGCCGACCTGTGCGCCCTGGACCGCACCACGGCAATTAACGGCGGCGCAGCCAAGTTGCTGTGCTCTGCCACCAGCAGGAGCTTTGCCAGCGTGTTGCCGGCAGATCTTGATGGCGCTTCCGGCGCAGCCGGCACTACTGCTCTTCCTCCGGCGGGCACCGCGGAATATATGCTGAACTTTGGCACCAATTCTCTGAACGTCTGGCGTCTGGTGCCGAACTTTACGGCGGGAACGCTCTCCGTGACCGGGCCGACCAATATTCCAGTGGCTACCTTCGCGGAGGCGTGCAGCGGCGGCGCCTGTATTCCCCAGTTGGGCGTCACCCAGCAACTGGATTCCCTCGGCGATCGCCTGATGTATCGCCTCTCCTACCGCAACTTCGGCACCTTCGCCTCTCTCCTGGTGAACCATTCGGTAACCGCTGGTTCTTCCACGGGCGTGCGCTGGTACGAGCTGCGCGACGCGGGAGCGGGCCCGAGTGTCTTTCAGCAGGGCACGTATGCGCCTGACAGCACGTTCCGCTGGATGGGCTCCATTGCCCAGGACAAGCAGGGGAACATTGCCGCGGGCTACAGCGTCTCCAGTTCCAGCATCAATCCTGGAATTCGCTTCGCTTCACGCGCGCCCGGTGATCCGGCCGGCCAACTGTCTCAGGAAACCAGCCTGCTCGCCGGCACTGGCTCACAAAATGGTCACAACCGCTGGGGCGACTACAGCAGCATGAGCGTCGATCCCACGGATGACTGCACGTTCTATTACGCGAACGAATGGCTGAATGCGACCGGCGACTTCATCTGGAGCACGCACGTCAGCAGCTTCAAACTCGGCACTTGCCAATAAATCACTAACCATCGCAAAGCTTGCAGGCCGCGCCGCTTCGGTGCGGCCTTGCATTTTCCCTTCCGCCCTTCTTGCGCAGACGTCAAGCTCTAGACGCTCACTTTCTGTCCTCAAGATCCATGGCGATTGCTGAAAACATGGCCAATCGGCAGAAACATCCATTATTTAAATAAGCTTGTAATCAAATCGCCTTTCAGTTTTCAATAAAACCAATCTGGACGCCTAACTTATTGTCAACACGCCCGGTCAAATTGAATTTTCTAAAATTAGAAAAATCTCAATTTTCAGTTCGCTCATCTCTTAAAACCGTAGTACACTCCGCAACACTTAGTTCCCTTATAAGGCGCGGCTCGAATGCCAGGTTTTATTTGTACCCGTTTGTCTAAGGTGTGGGCTTCTTCTGTTCATCTTTAATCCACAACAGACGCAGCAAAATTGGTTAGCAAATCGAACAAACAAGTGAGGTCAACCCGAATGGCATTACCCTTTGGAAAAGTTAGACTTGCTTTAGCTTTTCTGTTTGTAATCCTGGCCGTGAATTTCATGGCTGCGCAGACACTGAACCACTCGAATGGCGTAAGGCCGGATGGCAAGGGCGGAGCCGTAGAAAACGCAGCGCCCAGCGGCCAGGCTGTCGTTACCGGCAATGGCATCAATTACAACGGCGGCCCGGTGCTGCAGGGCAATCCGGTTCCCATTTACATCATCTGGTACGGATCGTGGAGCAACGGTCCGAAGCCTTCCGACAGCCAGACCACCGTCAATCTGATCGACGCTTTCCTGGCGGCCAACTCGCTGGGCAACTCCGGCTACGAGCGGATCAACACGACCTACGGTGACACCACTGGGAACGTAAGCGGCAATCTGCAGCTCGCCAGCCAGATTTTCGACACCGGTTCTCAGGGCACCCGCTTGAGCGACTCCAAAGTGCAGGCCGTGGTGAACAATGCCCTTAACAACGGCAGTCTGCCGAGGGATGTCAACGGCGTTTACCTTGTCCTGACCTCGTCGAACATCACCGAGAATTCAGGTTTCTGCACCCGCTATTGCGGCTGGCACACCCATGCCACACTGGGCGGAGCGGACATTAAGTACTCATTCGTTGGAAACCCGGATCGCTGCCCCAGCGGCTGCGAAATCCAGTCCACCGGTCCCAACAGCCCCGCAGCCGGCGTAGGCGGCGCGGATGGCATGGCCAATGTCATCGCCCACGAAACGGAAGAAGCGATTACCGATCCTGATCTGAATGCCTGGTTCGATTCCTCCGGTGCGGAAGATGCCGACAAGTGCAATTTCCGCTTTGGCCCCACCCAGACTGCCGCGAACGGCGCGCAGTTCAACCAGACCTTCGGTGG
>DATIWA010000135.1:0-7202 GCA_035465515.1 Candidatus Limnocylindrales bacterium
ACCTCAAGGTTGGATAGCTTGCTGGTAAGGCTCTCCATGAGACCGTCAGCCAGCGTAGTATCTCCGGCGTTGTTGCCAAGGGTGCTGATCGGCAGCACGGCGATGTGGCGCAGGGGGGGCGCAAAAACTCCAGGCAGCACGCGTTGCCGCACCGCGGGAACAAACATTGCGACCGCCAGGGCCAGGACAATCGCCAGAACGAACAAAGGCAGGCGGCGCCGGCGCGCTCGCTCCGCCGGTCTGGTCAGGGCTGACTGCGAAGCCAGTTCGCGGTAGTGCGCCAACTCGCGCACGCTCAGCGTGGGCAGCGAAGAAGGTGTTGATCCCGGGGGCGCCAGCGCCTTGAGTTCGGCGATCATATCAGAAGCACTCTGGTAGCGCTCCGCCGGGTCTTTGGCCAGCGCGCGATAAACGATGCGCTGAAGATCGGGCGCGACCTCCGCCGGCATCTCCAGCGGCGGCGAATGCACAATGGCAAACAGCAGACTGGGAACGCTATCGCCGGAGAAGGGGAGCCGGCCTGTGAGCATTTCGTAAAGCACCACGCCGAGCGACCAGAGGTCGGTGCGGCGGTCAATATTTCTCTGCTCCAGCGCCTGCTCAGGAGACATATACGCGGCGGTCCCCGCGGTGGCGAGCGTGCGCGTGGAATTGGAGGAGCTGATCACGCGGGCGAGGCCGAAATCCACGATCTTGACTGTCCCCTGTCCGGTCACCACGATGTTCGAAGGCTTGATGTCCCGGTGGACAATATTGCGGGTGTGGGCCTCGGCCAGTCCCTGGGCCACCTGGATGGCCAGGCCGGCGGCCTCCGCAGCCGGCATGGGGCCGCGAATCCTTTGCGCCAGCGTCTGGCCATCGTAATAAGCCATGACGATGAACAGACGGCCGCTGGAATCTTCTTCTACGCCGTAAATGGTGCCGATATTGGGATGGTCAAGCGCCGAAGCGGCCCGGGCCTCTTCAAGCAAGAGGCTGCGTGCCTGCGCGGATGCAGAGGGATCAAACGAGACGAACTTGAGTGCGACGGTGCGCTGAAGACGGCTATCGAGCGCCTTGTAAACCACGCCCATTCCGCCTGCGCCCAGGCGGTCAATAATGGTATAGGCGTTTACGGTCTCGCCGACAGACGCGGGCTGAGTGGCTTCAAGCATGGGCTCATCCTGGGAGTGCCCCCACGTACAGGTCAAGCATCAAAGATGCAACAAGAGAACCATACCGAGAGCGGCTGTGTCAAACGTCGGATGGCATGAGCATGTGTTTTATTTTCGCCATCTTGGCCATTAGAATGGCCGGCTGAACCAGAGCGGAGGATAGAAATGGCCAACAGATTCGCCGGCAAGATTGCGCTGGTTACCGGAGGAACGGGCGGACTCGGCCGGGCCGTGAGCCTGGCGTTTTCGCATGAGGGGGCGACGGTGATTGCGACCTACATAAAAGAGGATGAAGCCGAGGCGCTGCGGGACGCCATCGGGCCGAATGCTCATTTGGAACTGCTGCCGCTGGACGCCACCGATGAGGCCGCGTGCCACAACCTGGTCAGCGGGATTACGGCTCGGCATGGCCGGCTCGACTTCCTGGTAAACACCATCGGCGGCTACGCTGGAGGCAAGCCGCTTTGGGAGACCGACTCCAGAACATTCCATCTGATGATGGCGCTGAATGTGCAAGCCGGCTACGCGCTGGCCCGGGCCGTCAGTCCTGCGATGCTCAAACAGGGCAGCGGCGCTATCGTGAATATCGCTGCCAAAGCGGCCTTCGACCATGCGGCGGGCGCCGGAGCATATGCGGCGTCAAAATCGGCCGCTCTGGCCCTGTTCGACTGCCTTGCCCAGGACCTGAAGAACAGCGGCGTGCGCGTGAACTCAATTCTGCCCAGCATTATTGACACTGAGGCCAACCGCAAAGCCATGCCCGGCGCCGATTTTTCCAAATGGCCGAAGCCGGAAGAGATTGCGCGCGTGATTCTTTTCCTGTGCAGCGATGAAGCCGGCGTTGTGCATGGGGCCGCCGTGCCGGTCTACGGACAGAGCTAGCCAATCGCAACGGACCGAGCGGCGGGCGCTCCACGTGTCTGCCATCGGGGTAAAGAAATGTTAAACCGCCACGCGGGTCTGGCATGACGGGACCACGCTGCTAAAATAGGCGCTTAATACTGAATCTTTCTCCGGCTCGTGAGAGTCAATAAGCGTTGATTGCTCACCGCAAGTGGCCGTGAACGATTTTCGAAAAAACCATTCCGCCGCCGATTACCGGGTTTCCGGCGTACGCACCGGGCCAATTTCCTGCCGTATCAGCCCTGCGCCGCCCCGGACCGGCTGCACCTGCTCTGAGGAACCGCAAAGATGTGGATTGTTCGACTGGCGCTGAACCGCCCCTACACATTTGTCGTGATGTCGCTGCTGATCCTGATTCTCAGCCCCATCGTGATCATGCGCACGCCGGTCGATATTTTTCCCGACATCAACATTCCCGTCATCAGCATCATCTGGCAGTTTCAGGGTCTGTCAGCCCAGGAGATGGGCGACCGCATTGTCAGCAACACCGAGCGCGGCCTGACCACGCTGGTGAATGACATTGAACACATTGAATCGCAGGCCATGGATGGCCGCGCCATTGAAAAGGTATATTTTCAGCCGACGGCAAACCTGCCGATGGCCATTGCGCAGGTCGTGGCCATCTCGCAGACCGTCGTCAGAAGCCTGCCGGCCGGCACCAATCCGCCGCTCATTATCGTGTATTCCGCCTCCAGCGTCCCCATCATGCAGGTGGGAATCAGCAGCAAGACGCTCCCCGAACAAACGCTCAACGACCTGTCTCTCAACTTTGTCCGCCCGCAGATGACCATCGTTCCGGGCGCGTCCATTCCCTTCCCTTACGGCGGCAAGCCGCGCGTGATCGCCGTGGACATTGATACTGCGGCGATGCAGGCAAAGGGTTTGACCCCGGTGGACGTGGTCAACGCGATCAACGCCCAGAACCTCATCCTGCCCTCAGGCACCGCCAAGATGGGCGAACTGCAGTACCAGGTGGAAATGAATGGCAGCCCGCAGACCATAGCCGAGCTTAACGGGCTGCCCGTGAACACCAGGAACGGCGTGACTACCTATCTCCGTGACGTCGCCCATGTGCGCGATGGTTTTTCACCGCAGACCAACATCGTGCGGCAGGACGGAGTTCGCGGCACGCTGATCACCGTGATGAAGAACGGCGCGGCTTCCACGCTGGACATTGTGGCCGGCATCAAGCAGACGCTCAAGCGCGTGGCCCCCACGCTGCCGGAAGACCTGGAGATGCGGCCTCTCTTTGACCAGTCGGTGTTCGTGCGCGCTTCCATCAATGGTGTTCTGCGCGAAGCCCTGACGGCGGCATGCCTCACGGCGTCCATGATTCTGCTCTTCCTCGGCAACTGGCGCAGCACCCTGGTCATCGCCATCTCCATCCCGCTCTCGATTCTCTGCTCGGTGATTGCGCTCAGCGCGCTGGGGCAGACCTTGAACATCATGACCCTGGGAGGCCTGGCGCTCGCCGTCGGCATACTTGTGGACGACGCCACGGTCACGATTGAAAACATTGATCGCAACCTGGCCATAGGCAAGGACCTGAAAACGGCCATTCTGGACGGCGCGCAGCAGATCGCCGTGCCGGCTTTCGTCTCCACGCTCTGCATCTGCATTGTTTTCGTTCCCATGTTTTTCCTTGCCGGAGTGGCCAGGTTTCTGTTTGTGCCTCTGGCGGAAGCGGTGGTCTTTGCCATGCTGGCGTCCTACCTGCTCTCCCGAACGCTGGTGCCTACGCTGCTGATGTACCTGCTGCCCGGGCATGAGCATGAAGAGCACGGCAAGGAGCCGTCCGGAATATTTGCTCCGCTCCAGCGCTTGCAGCAGGCCTTCGAGCGCAGTTTTGCCCGCATGGTGCAGGCCTATCACGCCACGCTCGCTGCCTGCATAGAGCACCGCAGGGTCTTCATCACCTGTTTTCTCGCCTTCTGTGTTCTCTCCGGGGGGCTGGTGTTTTTCCTCGGGCAGGACTTCTTCCCCGGCGTGGACGCGGGGATGTTCCGTTTGCACGTGCGCGGCCGGGCCGGCCTGCGGATTGAAGAAACCGCGCGGCTGTGTGATGAGGTCGAACAGGTGCTGCGCGAAAAAATTCCCCGCAAAGAACTGGTCACCATACTGGACAACATCGGCCTGCCCTACAGCTCCATCAACAACACCTACAGCACCGCAGGAAGCATCGGGACCTCCGACGCCGAGATCCTGGTTTCCTTGAACCAGGATCGCCACCGTCCCACCGACGAGTACGTCAAGGAGCTTCGCGAAGAGCTGCCGGCCAGGTTCCCCGGCGTTGAATTTTTCTTCCAGCCGGCGGACATCGTCAGCCAGATTCTGAACTTCGGACTGCCCTCACCGATCGATATTCAATTGATCGGCAAGAACCAGGAGCAGAATTACGCCATCGCGCAGCGTCTGACAAATGAATTGCGCCACGTGCCTGGGGCCGTTGACGTCCACGTGCAGCAACTGATGAACAGCCCTGCGCTGCGTCTCTCCGTGGACCGTACGCGCGCACAGCAGGTTGGCCTTCAACAGAGAGATGTGGCCCAGAACCTGCTCGTTTCGTTAAGCGGCAGCTTTCAGACGGCGCCCACGTTCTGGCTGAATCCGGGCAACGGGGTAAGCTACAGCGTTGCGGTGCAAACGCCGGAATACAAAGTGGATTCCCTTCAGGCGTTGATGAATACGCCTGTTAATGCGCCCGGCGCTCCCGCCCCGCAGGTGCTGGCCAATCTGGCGACCGTCACCCCCGCCGTGACCCCGGCCCTGGTATCGCATTACAACATTCAGCCGGTGGTGGATGTATATGCCAGCGTACAGGGGCGCGACCTGGGCGGCGTGGCCAAGGACACGCGCCGCATCGTGGAGGAGTTCTCGCACAAGCTGCCGCGCGGCTCTCAGATTGTCCTGCGCGGGCAGGTGCAGACCATGGCTTCTTCCTTCGCGGGTTTGAGCTTCGGCCTCATCATGTCCATTGTGCTGGTTTATTTCCTGATCGTCGTGAACTTCCAGTCCTGGCTCGATCCGTTCATCATTATCAGCGCCTTGCCTGGCGCGCTCGCCGGGATTATCTGGATTTTGCTGCTGACCCACACCACGCTGAACGTGCCCTCGCTCACCGGAGCGGTCATGTGCATGGGCGTGGCCACGGCCAACAGCATTCTGGTGATCTCTTTTGCCCGCGAGCGCATGGCGGACGGGTTGAGCGCCGCGGAAGCGGCGCTGGAAGCCGGGTACACGCGCATTCGTCCTGTCATCATGACCGCGCTGGCGATGGTGATTGGCATGGTGCCCATGGCCCTGGGGCTTGGTGAAGGCGGCGAGCAAAACGCGCCGCTGGGCCGCGCTGTGATTGGTGGCCTGGTATTCGCCACCGTGGCCACCTTGTTCTTTGTGCCCACGATCTTCAGCGTGTTGCATGGCCGCGGGAACTCCGGCGCTTCCCGCATGTCCGATGCGCCCAACGAAATTTGACAAGGGTCCTTGACGAGCAATGACACAGATACAACATAAACCCGCTGAGACAACGGCCCGCAGCACTCCTGGCGCGCAGAAACCGCACGGTATTCGTCTGGTGCTGATCACCCTGCTTGTGCTGGCGGCTGCCGGGGGATTCTCGGTGGCGCGCCGGTTTACGGAGCGTCATGCGCTGGCCAGGGAGACCGAGAAGCTTGCGGTCCCGGTCGTCAGCGTGGTCCGGCCGGCTTCAGAACCGGCCGCGGAAGAACTGACCTTGCCGGCCCAGCTCCAGGCCTACACCGAATCGTCAATTTATTCCCGCACCAGTGGTTATCTGCTGCACTGGTACAAGGACATCGGCAGCAAGGTAAGAAAAGGCGAGCTGCTGGCGGAGATTGACACCCCGGAGATTGACCAGGAACTGTTGCAGGCCAGGGCTTCGCGCCAGCAGATTGAAGCGCAGTTGCAGTTGGCCAGGACTTCAGCCGAGCGCTGGACTAATCTGCGCAAAACCGATTCGGTTTCACAGCAGGAAGCCGACCAGCAGACCAGCGCCTACACCCAGGCCCAGGCAAACCTCTCTGCCGCTGACGCCAACGTCCGCAGGCTGGAGCAGCTTGAATCCTTCAAACACATCTACGCGCCATTTTCCGGAGTCATTACCCGGCGCAACATCGACGTGGGCGCGTTGATCACGGCGGGCAGCGCGGGCCAGGCGAAAGAACTTTTCGACATTGCGCAGGTTGACCCCTTGCGTGTGTATGTCAGCGTTCCCCAGGGCACCGCGCCCAACATCCGGGCGGGCATGGATGCGCACATCAGACTGGCCGAATATCCCGGCCATGAATTCGCCGGGAAGGTGGTCCGTACGGCGGACGCCATTGATCCGGCAACCCGCACCCTGCTCACGGAAATTGACGTTCCCAACAAGGATGGCCGCCTCCTGCCCGGCGCTTATGCGGAAGTCCATTTCGCAGTGCCCATCAAGACCGTGCGGATGTCCATTCCAGTGAACACTCTGTTGTTTCGCGCCGAAGGTCCCCGCGTAGCCGTAGTGGGGCCGGACGGGAAAATCCATCTCAAAGCAATCATGATCGGCCGCGATTTTGGCGCCAAGGTTGAAATTCTCAACGGCCTGGATGCCAATGATCAGGTCGTGGTCAACCCGGCAGACTCGCTGGAAGAAGGACAACAGGTAAACGTGAGGTCCGGGGGCGCGGCCCACTCGTGAAGCGCGCCTTTCAACTCTTTCCGCTCGTACTCATTGCCCTCCTTCTTGCAGGATGTGCCGTGGGGCCGAATTATCACCGTCCCGACGTTCCAGTGGCGCCCCAATGGAAAGAGCAGCCGCCATGGCGAACAGCGAGTCCGCAGGACAACATCCCCAAGGGGGCATGGTGGACCATCTTCGGCGATGAAGAACTGAATCAGTACGAAGCCCGGGCGAGCAAAGCCAATCAGACCATCGAGATCGCCCGCAACCAGCTTGAGCAGGCGCGCTCGGCTGCTCGCATCACGCAATCCGGCTTGTTTCCGCAGGCCAGCATAGCTCTGGCCGGTCAGCGTGCCAGGACGTCTGCTCGCCAGGCAACCGCGACCGGCATACCGCTCCCCCGTTCTGTGACCCAGAACAGCTTCATCATTCCGTTCAATGTCGCATGGGAAGCGGATGTTTTCGGCGGCCTG
>DATIWA010000136.1:0-3092 GCA_035465515.1 Candidatus Limnocylindrales bacterium
AAAGGCCAGTACGTGATGGAATCCAGAGACCTTGAGTACGGCCTGGGCCCGGTGGCGCAGCGTCGTACCATCCGGCAGCGCAGGAACCCCGGAATCATAACCGGATCCGCCTTCAATCCCTGAGCCTTACATTCCTGCAAAATTGTGCTTTGGCGCGCGACCGGGGCGGTCCTTTTCAAGGGTTCGACCGCCCTGGCGCCCCGATCTTGTCAAAGAGCGCTGCAACAAACCGAATTTAGCGTCAAGCTGGACCGCCCTTCCTGGTTACCTTCGTAAGTTGCCGATTCCCATGTCTGAAAGTATTCTCCTTCGCACAGCTTATCCAAATTAGGCCGGACGGCGTTTTGAGAAAGCCTCAAGGTGCGGTCCATTCCGGTAAAGATCTCTCCAGCGTTCTGGCCTAAATCCAGGTAAAGGAAAAACTAAGGTTTGGAGAAAAAGTGTGATCAGGCCATTGATCGTTGGACTGGCAGTGCTGGCTATTGCTTGCGCGACTCCTGCTCAGGCCGGCAGCGTTTCCGGCAGGATCCGGCTGGGGAATTCGGCTTCCACCTCAACAAGCCCCGCCGCCGGTGACAAGGAAGGCGTCGTGATCTGGCTGGAAGGCCAGGCTGAGACGAAACCTCCGGAGACGCCAGTAAAGATTTCGCAGCGCAACTTGCAGTTTGCCCCCAATTTCATCGTCGCCGTAAAAGGGCAAAGAGTGGATATGCCGAACGATGATGACGTTGCCCATAACGTCTATTCGTTTACCGGCATGAACCAATTCAACCTGGGGATCTACGCCAAAGGCGAATTCCGTTCCGTCACTTTTGACAAGACAGGGATCGTGGATCTCTTCTGTTCCATTCACCACCAGATGCATGCCCGCATTTTTGTGGTGCCAACCCGCTACTTTGCCAGTTCCATGCCGGGGCAGGCGTTCACGATCAGCGACGTTCCCCCGGGCAGGTATGTCATGAAGGCCTGGCATCAGCGCTCGCGCATGATGGAGCGCACCATTGTGGTCCCCAAGACCGGTACTGTCACGCAGAATGTGGTCCTTGAGGACACAACCACGGCGGAAACAACGGCGCAGAAATAAAACGGATTTCAGCAAGCAGATTTCAGCAAGAGTAAAAGGAGCTTCAGGATGGCCCGGAAGAAGATCGGTTATCCGATTGGTTTTGCAGTGTTGTTGGCTGGTTTGGTCGCCATGCTCGGTCGCAGCGGTTTTTCCGCCGCGGACCAGCCTCGAACGGTCCCCGTGCTGGGACCGGAAATTGTGGATTCCATGAAAGTGCTGCCTGGCGGACTCGCCGCATTGCCCGCAATGCCTGTTCCTCCCGGCAACCCGCAAAGCATCGCCAAGGTTGAACTGGGCAAGCGGCTGTTCTTTGACACCCGCATGTCTCTTGACCGCAGCACCAGCTGCGCGACGTGCCACAGTCCGGAAAAGGCATTTACTGACGGTCTGGTGCGTTCCCGCGGATTCAAGGGTAAGACGCTGCGGCGCAATTCTCCCACCGTCCTGAACGCCGGGTACAACAGCGCGCAATTCTGGGATGGCCGCGCGGCCACCCTGGACGAGCAGTGCAAGGGCCCGCTGCTTTCTCCCGACGAGATGAACGGCGTGGATGAACAGCACCTTGTCGCCCGCCTCAACGCCGTTCCCGGTTATCGCAAGGATTTCAAGGCGGTATTCGGCGGCCCGCCGTCGCTGGACAACGTGGCAAGCGCCATCGCCTCTTTCGAGCGGACTCTGGTCACCCCGGGATCGCGTTTTGACCGCTATGTTCTCGGAGACAAAAGCGCGCTCACCGTGCCGGAGAAGCGCGGCTTGATCGTCTTCTTCGGTCGCGGCGCCTGTTCCGAGTGCCACAACGGCGCCAATTTTACTGATAACAAGTATCACAACCTCGGCGCCAGGCCGGTCCCCGGAAATCCTGAGGACCTGGGCCGCTACGACGTCACCAAGAAAATCGAAGACCGCGGCGCATTCAAGACGCCTTCGCTTCGCAATGTGGCCCTGACCGCGCCGTATATGCACGATGGTTCCGTCGCCACGCTGGAAGAAGTGGTTGACTTCTATGATCGCGGCGGAGACAGCGTTGCCGGCAAGGACAAGCTGATCTACAAGCTCAACCTGACTGCGCAGGAGAAGAGCGACCTGGTGGCCTTTATGAAGGCCCTTACCGGCACTCTGCCCCAGGTGCAGGCGCCAGAGATGTATCCGGAATCCAACGGAGGCTCTGGCCGGTGATGACCAAGTCGAAGCTGTTGGGTCTCGTTGTTGTAGTCGCTGTAGCAGTCGCCGTGGTGGGGTATCAGGTCCATGCACGGCGGACGGCTGCCGGTTCCGCGGCTGTAAGGCCGCCGGTATCGCAGCAGTCGGCCAACCTCCGCCAGGTGATGGAGTCCCGCGTGCACCAGGAATATACGCACATGAGCTTCATCATTTGGCATGACCAGCCCTTGACGCCGGACAAGCTGGACACCATCGCCGACTCGTCGGGCCGCATCATGGAAACCGCCAAAGGGCTGGATTCATTTGAGGCTGCCTATCAGCAACAGGGATGGAGCGCGCAGGACGTGAAGTTCTTTGAGGAAAAGCGGCTTCAGCTTTCCCGTGTAGCGGAAGAGTTGCAGCGCGCGGCCCGGAAGCGCGACTCGGCCGAGGTGGTGAGCTTTTTCATGCACCTGGACAATACGTGCCAGAGCTGCCACAAGCGCTTTCGCCCGGATCTGTCATGGACCTAGGCGGGTGCTGTCCGGCTTGCGGGGCCGGGGAATTCCCACGTCCCCTGACGCCGGTTAAACGAGAAGGAATTCAGGAAGGAAAGGAAGCAACGAAAGCTATGAGGATTGCAGGAAAGAAATTCAGGGCCGCCGCCGGCATTGTTTTTGCCGCCATGTTGATGGCTGTTTGTTTTGCCGCTCCGGCCGCAGCCCAAGACACTCTGGGCGGGCACATTGGTGTGGTGCTTCCCCTGGTTACTCATGCCGGCGGACAGACCACCAGCATCAGCGACAGTTTCAGCATCGGTTTTCCCATGGGAATTACCGTACATGGCAAGGGCAGAATGGCGTTTGACATGGAATTTGTGCCCGCC
>DATIWA010000137.1:0-4086 GCA_035465515.1 Candidatus Limnocylindrales bacterium
GGTCCCATGACCGTGATGTCCTGCCGGCCTCCGCAGCCGGCGAAGTTCGGGCCGCAAACGGAGCTGAAATATTCCGCGGCTTTCCTGAACTGGGTCCCGTTGATGCCTGCGGTGGAAGTGTCCGACACAATAAAGACAAACAAGACGTTTGGGCCGCCGGGCCTGTAAGGCCCATTGCGCCGGAACAGAAGCAGCCCAGGCAGTGACTCTGCTCCGGCAGTGCTCTCGGCGCCTGATGAAGACGGTTTTTCGCCGTCGATGTCCGGACGCCATGGCAGCCAGTAGCGGTCAATCACGTAGCCTACGGAGCCTGCCGCCAGTTGCAGCGCCTCAATCGAGCGGTCAAACTGCAAAGCCATGTGCGTGTGCACCGGGTCAGGCACAATGGCCAGCATGACGCGCACTTCTTCGTGCTGCGGGATGCACCAGACGGTCTCTCGTGCGATTGGCTTGTTTTCGCTCGTGCCAGACCCGATGCTCTTGCCGGACCCGGTGGGGCATTCTCCGCGCGGCCAGGAGCCCGCGAAATGGGTGCGCGACGCCCGCCACGGCCCGTTCTCGACGAGCCCGAGGGACATTTCGGCACGAGGAGCATTGCTGCCCGCGCCAGAAGACTCGCGTCCGGTTTTCTGACCTCCACCGGATGGGCCGGCGAAAGACCGGAAAAGCAGCAGAAGAAGCAATGCAGTTCCCGCTGACGTCCCGCCGATAAGGCTGCGCTTCATTGCGGCCCTCGAATTGAAAACGTCGCGCCTGCAGCGCGATTGAGATCTTCTGGCATTTTAATCTCCTTATTTACCCGATGCCGGCTGCTATCCCATAAAGAACGTGCCTGGCGGCCATTTCCCTGGCCTCGCAACCCGATTCGTGCGCTGGCCGGACCGGCTAGTTCGAGAGCGGTCCTGAACGATAGTGCGCCCAGCGACTGCTTCGTTGCACTCAACTCGATGCGGGCATCACCATTGCTGGAGCCTTGCCGGTTGTTTGCCCGATAATGGGAAGCATGGATGAAATGCCAAAGACCGACTGGAACAGCTTCGGCCGGGCCAACGCCAGCCAGAGATGGCGTAAGCAGTCGGCCGCCATGGGAAGCGCGATGACGGAGACCATTGTGGCGGCGGCGCAGGTTGCGGCCGGAATGCGTGTGCTCGACGTGGCTTGCGGCACCGGCGAGCCGGCCATCTCCATTGCCACCCAGCTTGCCGCGACAGGCGAAGTCATTGGTGTGGACGTCTCACCCGCGCCGCTCAAAATCGCGGAGCAGCGCGCCGCCCATCGCGGCCTCAAGAACGTCCGTTTCGAGCAGGCCGATGCCCACAAGCTTCCTTTCGGCGACAGCAGCTTTGACCGCATCACCTCGCGCCTGGGTGTGATGTTCTTTGCCGATCTGCCCAACGCCCTGCGCGAGATGTATCGCGTGCTGAAACCCGGTGGGCGCGTGACTCTGCTCACCTGGGGGCCCATGGGCCAGCCTTACTTCTCAAGCACCATCGGCACTCTGCTCCGGGCAGTGCCCGGCTCGTCTATTCCAGAAGCTGCGCGAAAGATGTTTGCCTTCGGCCAGCCGGGATTGCTGGCAGGCGGGTTACGCGCAGCCGGCTTCTCAAGTGTTGACGAAAGCTTCATGGACGTACCCTGGACATGGCCGGGCACGCCGCAGGAAGTGTGGTCCTATTTTCAGGAAGTCACAGTTCCCTTCGCGCCGTTGCTTGAATCCGTGCCCGCGGAGCGCCGCCCCGAAGTTGACGCCGCCGTGGCCGGTGCGATTTCACGCTACTACGACGGCGCCGAAATCAAATTCACTGCGAAGATCAACCTGACTTCGGCAGAGAAGCAGCATTAGCGGCCTCTCAGGCATGACTGAGCGCAGCAGCTTTCATTTGCTCATGCCGAGGCGGCCTCATCATCATGCCCTTTGAGTAAAGAGCTACGGTCACGCCCGTCGTGGCCCATGATGCCGCCGCTGGCGGCCTGGAGATGCGCCGCTTTCAGCAGCCATGAATACCACGACAACAGGAAAGCCAGCGGGAAAAAGACGCACAACCGCTTTGATACCGGGCTCATGGATCCATATACGCTGGAAATGCCTCCCCGGTTGCAGAAAACATTTCCGCTGGAGACAGCCGGCATGTTCCCGATGTTTAAGTCAGGTCCTGCAATTTCAGATTCATGTCCGGGCCTCTCCACGCATCGTGGAACTGCTTGTCCACAAAATGCGCGTCGTAGTCCCGTTTCTGCGCCCGCAGGGCCTGCCCCAGCCCGAACAGCGACCGCGGGTTGCGCGGATTGCGGTCCAGGTCTTCACGAAAAACTTTCTCCGCTTCCGCGGCGTTGCCGTTCAGCAGCAGCACCGCGCCCAGACTTTCTCGAACGGGGAAGAACCAATCCGGGGGCTCGTTATACTTGAGGGAGTCCTGCAGATCAACCGCCTTGCGCAGCATGGGAATCGCCGCGGCAGGATCGTTTCTGGCCATGGCTATTTTTGCTCCCAGCACATTCTGCGCGATGGCCAGCACGTCCTTTGTTCTATTGGTGACCGGCATGGCAAATATTTCGTCCGGGGGCGTCTGATCTACGGCTTCTTTTACGATCAGATATTCAGCCTCCGCTTCCTGCGCCTTCCCCTTGCCGGCCAGCGCCATGCCACGCGCAAAATGCCAGAATACGCTCTCCACTTTCATTGCCGCGTCCGGCTTGGGCGACGCCAGTATCTGGTCCCACTTCTGGAAGCGAACTTCCACCGTAATGGGGACCGTCATGAAACCCTCCAGAGGAGGCATGTCCTTCACCATGGGGCCCACATGGGCGGCCAGCATGTCTGCCGCCTTCTTCGCCTCGGCATAATTGCCGTCCATGCTTGCGCAGACGGCGATGAAATGCAGGTTATGGCTGTAATACATGGCAGGATAGATTCCCTGCGCACCGCTTGCCTGCATGTAAGCGCGATCTGCCGCCGCGGCCCGCAAATTGGCTTTGACTCCCGCCGCATAGTCTCCAGTTCGTATGTAAACGTGCGCCGGCATGTGGACCAGATGGCCCGCGGCAGGGGCCAGAGAAGGCAGCCGGTTCGCCGCCGCCAGCGCGCGCTCAGGATTCGGAGAAGCCTCCACCGCGTGAATGTAATAGTGAATGGCACCCATGTGATAGGGGTCGCGCTTGAGCACCGATTCCAGCGTGGCCACAATCTCTTCCGTTCCCAGTTCAGGCGAGCCGTCAACATGCCACAGGCCCCAGGGATGAAGATTCATGCCTGCTTCCGCGAACAAGGTGGCCGCGTCCAGGTCGTCAGGAAATTGCTTCATTACCTCGCGCATTGCCTCGTGCGCTTCTTCCGCGGCCTGGCGCAGATCGGCCCCGGGGTCGGCGGGAAACCGCTTAGCCAGCGCGTTGATATAGGCCCTTTCGCCGGGCGCGGCGTTTCCGGAAAGCTCGACGGCTTTCTGGATGGCATCGTGTGCGCGCTTGAAGCGGTCCGGATCGGCTGGATCGTTGTAATTGGGGCCAACCGACTCGGCAATGCCCCAGTAAGCCATCGCCAGTTTGGGATCGAGCTGCGCCGCTCGTTCAAATGATCGCGTGGCTTCATCATGGTTGAAGGCGTAAAGGTAGCGCAGTCCCTGATCGAAAAACTTTTGCGCCTCCGGATTGCTGGTGGTCACCGGATGGTGAAGGTCGCCCAGGCCGGTAACCAGCGTGGCGGGCCCAGGCTGGCTGGGCCGGTTGTGTGCGGCATGGTCCTGCGAAACGGCAAGAGCGCACATGATTAACGCGGCGGCAAACATTGCTAAACTCTTCATCGCTGCTTCTCCGTCGAGCAGAAATTGATGGGCTTGGCCTTCCGGGTATGCGGTCAGTGAGATTTTACACCGCCATCTTCTGCCCCCTTGCCGGGCAGCGCCACCGCAATTTTTCGAGGAGCTCCAGGCAGGTTGGCGCTGTAAGCCGATTTTTACTTCTTCAGCCCGGTCAAAATCGCGTAGGCTAAGCTGCTGAACGTCATCGGGGCAAAGCACAAGAATGCAAGAATGAAAAGAGGAGTTCCCATCATGAGGCATTGGCGCAGGGCATGCGGAATCATTCTGGCCG
>DATIWA010000138.1:0-2512 GCA_035465515.1 Candidatus Limnocylindrales bacterium
GGCCCAGCTCTTTCACGAGTTCCAGGCGGTCAGTCCGCGGAGCGGCGGGGGTACTGGCGGTTGGGGCAGTTGTAGTAGCTGTGTTCTCCTGCATAGTTACACCAGACAAGCCTTCAGGGGAGAATGACCGCGGAGATCATACCTAAGGTCGGCCTAAGAGTAGTCCTAAAGAACAATGCCCGGCCATTACGGAGGTAACGCCGTTTCGTGCCACTTGTTTTATTTTCAAACACTTACAAAGATTGCTCAGGATTGGCTTGCGGGGACAATGCACCTGCATGGCGGCTGCGGCGGCGGTTCAAGCCACGCAAGGCCGGCGGCAACACACGCGCACGGGGACCGGAGGCGCCTGCGATGGCGAAACACTCCCGGCCAGGGGTCACCCTGGCGATCAGTGGGAGCGCCCTGGCGGCAGAGCGCGGAGAAGGCTGATCATCGGGAACGCGATAGCAGCCGCTTTTCGAATTCCCTCACGGCATCACCGGCAGCACGATGTGGGACGGGAGCCGGGGCGAGCAGTAAACGCGCTGGGTTGCCGGCACATAATCGTCCGCCGCTGCCTGATAGATGCTGGGCACGAACTTCTGCGGGTTGCGGTCAATCACCGGGAACCACGTGGACTGCACCTGCACCATGATGCGATGGCCTTTCAAAAACACGTGATCATGGTCGCGCAGCGGAACCTGCCATTCGACGGGCTGGTTTGCCGGAAGAGGTTGCGGGTGCTCATAGCTATTGTTGTAGCGCCCGCGACGCACCTCCATGGCAATGGGGAGTTCGTAGCCGTTCAGCGACTGCGCGTATTGGCCCGGCCCGGGTCCGGCTTCAGGATTCCAGAGGTCCTTCTGGGCGTTCTCGGGAAACACGTCAATCAGTTTTACGATGAAATCGCTGTCGGTGCCGGAGGTGGAGGCAAAAAGATCGGCAGAAATCGGACCGGAAACAACAATGTCGCGGTCGAGCGGAGCGCTGGTGAAGGTCAACACATCCGGGCGACCGTCAACAAAGCGTTGGTCAGCCACCTCCCAAAGCCGCCAGTCGCCACCGGGATAGGTGGGCGAGACAGGCCGCTGGCGGTAAGGGACGGGATTCGCCGGATCGGAAATGTACTCACGGTATTCCTTTGCGTTTTTCCCGGCGCCGGGCGCGGCGAAGGAAAGAGTCCCGCTACAGCCCAGATAGAGGCTGGTTGCTTTGGCTTGCGGCGGCGGCCAAGCAGCATAGGCATGCCATGTATTGGAGCCGGTCTGGAACGTCCTGGCCTGCCATGAAGGCTTTTTGCCCTTGCCATGCAGATAATAGCGGAAGAACGGGGCTTCAATCTTCTCGCGGAACTCGCGCGCCGTCTCATGCCCGCCGAAGGGAATAAGCCCGATGCTATCTCCTTTTGGGGCACGCCATTCTCCGTGATACCAGGGCCCGGCGACCATGAAATTGGTGTGATTGGGGTCATTCTCTTCGGCGTGGCGAAAGATCTGCCACGGCCCCCAGGGATCTTCCTGGTCCCAGAAGCCGGCAACGTTGAGGTTGGGCACAGTTGAGGCGTGCAACTGGTTTACCCATGCCTCCTTCTGCCAGAAGCTGTCGTAATCGGGATGCGCGACAGTATCGTTCCAGAACGGAATGGAGCCATGGAGATAGGTGCTGTTGATATTCGAGAGCAGGCCCAGGTCGAGATACCACTGGTACGTGTCGTAAGTCTGAAATTCGAAATGCGTGTTTTTGTCTTTGTCTGCCTGCTCCAGGACCGAGTACTCGAAGGCGTAGCTTTCACGGAGAGCGCCGTAGCGGTGCATGTCATCATTCATCCACTGGTCGGCGGGCGAGGCCTGTTCACTGATGGCCTTGAGCGCGGGATGAGGATGGAGCAAAGTCATGGCCGTGGTGAGCCCGTCATAAGAGACGCCAAAGACACCCACCTTGCCATTATTGTTCGGCACATTCTTTACCAGCCAGTCGATGGTGTCATAGGCATCCGTGGTTTCATTGACGGCTTTGGGGTCCTGGAGGTTGACATAAGAAGAGAGAAGGAACTTCCCTTCCGACTTGAAACGGCCGCGCAGGTTCTGGAAGACGAAGATGTACCCATCATGCGCCAGTTCCTTCAGGGTGGGCGGAATCGCATCCGGAGCGCGGTCAGGAACTCCGTAAGGCGTGCGACGGAGGAGGATCGGCAAAGGGCCGCGTTGATCCGCAGGCGTGAGAATCACCGTCTGAAGATGGACGCCGTCGCGCATGGGAACCATGACTTGCTGGAACTTGAACGGCGGCTTGCCTGAGGCGGTCTGGGCGGCACCGCTGACGGCCAGCAGAAAGACGAGGCAAAGATGTAAGCGCATGACCGCGGCATTATAAATCCCGCACCGAAAATCAGTGGAGGCAAGGACGGCGATGGACGAAATTCGCAGCTGCCGTTTTCCGCCCCATGCCAACGACACTCCGGCTGCGTCCGATGAAGTGGAAAAAGCAGCCGCAGTTCCTATAGGCTTGTAGGGACCGCTATGAAGATCAA
>DATIWA010000139.1:0-5416 GCA_035465515.1 Candidatus Limnocylindrales bacterium
TCCGGGGCACGCTCTACCTCTTCATCGTCATCGTCATTACCTACTACGCCGGTGTGCTGATCTGGAAAGACAGGGACGAACGCATGGACGAGATCGCCGACGCCACGCCAACGCCGGAGTGGGTTTCGTATCTCTCCCGGCTGCTGACCCTGGTCGTGATGGTCATGCTCATGCAGGCCGCCGCTCTGCTGGGCGGACTGGCCGTACAGGCTTACCACGGATACCATCGCTACCAGTTGGGCCTGTACTTTGATGAACTCTTCATACGAGACGCCTCTTTCTTCCTGTTCTTGAGCGTGCTGGCGTTTGTCATCCATGCTCTCTCGCCTAATAAATATCTGGGTTACTTCTTCTACCTGGCGTTCCTGGTCATCAACTTTGCCATTTGGAGGCCGTTAAACATCGCGACGAATCTTGTCCAATTTGCTTCCGGGCCGACCATAACCTATTCAGATTTCTTCGGCGATGCTCCGTACCGGACATCCTGGAACTGGTTCACTCTATATTGGCTGTTCTTTTGCGCCATGCTGGCCATTGTGACCATCATGTTCTGGCCCCGCGGCAAACAGGACCGCTGGGCAGGACGCCGCCGCAATGCCGCGCAACGCTTTCATGGCGGCTGGATCAGCGCCGGCCTGCTCGCTCTTGTCGCGTTCGCGGCGACCGGCGGATGGATCTGGTACAACACGGCCGTAATCAACCGGCTGGTTGGCCCCAAAAGCATGGAACGCCGCCAGGCGGACTACGAGAAGGCATACAAGCAGTACGAGAAGCAGCCGCAGCCGCGTGTTCGCAGCGTGAAATACGCCATTGACATACACCCGGAAACGCGCAACCTGATAATGCGCGTTGAAGAAGTCATTCAGAATCCATATTCCCAGCCACTCACCGAGATACACTTTTCGCTGGATCCCAGCTACGATGCCTCCATTGAGATCCCTGGGGCGGCCCTCAAGAAGGATGATCGCCGGCTCTATTATCAGATCTATCGCTTTGATCCGCCGCTGCAACCCAATGAAAGCCGCACCATCCACTTCACCGTGACCAGCAAAAACCGCGGGTTTGAAAACGAAGTAAGCAATGCCCGCGTGGTGCAGAACGGGACCTTTTTCAACAATACGATTGCTCCTCTCATCGGCTATGATTCGCGGCGACAATTGGCCGATCCGGTGGAACGCAAAAAGTACGGGTTGAAAGATATTGATCTGATGCCCCTGCTGGAAAGAAATTGCACCGACGATTGCCGCGAGACCTATCTTGGCGGGCATTCGGACTGGGTGGACGTGGACACCGTGATCAGCACTTCGCCTGACCAGATCGCGGTCGCGCCCGGATCGCTCCTTCGCGAATGGCAGGAGAACGGAAGGCGGTATTTCGAATACAAGCTGGACCATCCTTCCTTGAATTTTTATTCGTTCATGTCGGCCCGCTACGAGGTGGCGCGAGAAGAATGGAACGGCATCAAGCTGGAGGTGTACTACATCAAGGAGCACCCCTGGAACGTCCCACGCATGATGAACTCCATCAAGAAATCGCTGGGCTACTACACAACAAACTTCGGGCCTTATTACCATAAAGAAGCCCGCATCATCGAGTTTCCGCGCGTGGCCCGGTTTGCCCAGGCGTTCCCCGGAACTATGCCTTATGCGGAATCCATCGGATTTATCGCCAACCTCAACCACCCGGACGACATTGACATGGTCTTCTATGTGGTGGCCCACGAAATGGGCCACCAGTGGTGGGCGCACCAGGTGGTTGGCGCCAACATGGAAGGGGCCACGCTGCTCTCCGAAACTCTGGCCCAGTACTCCGCGCTGATGGTCATGGAAAAAGAGTACGGGCGCGATGCCATGCGCAAGTTCCTCAAATACGAAATGGACAACTACCTGCGCTCGCGCGGCCGGGAAAGGCTGAAGGAGCGGCCGTTGCTGACGGTGGAAGCCAACCAGGGTTATGTCCACTATCGCAAAGGGAGCGTTGTGCTTTACTACCTCAAGGAGATGATCGGCGAGGAAGCCGTCAACCGCGCGCTGCGCAAGGTGATCCGGCAATACAGATATGCGCCGCCGCCGTATCCCACGTCCTACGCCCTGGTGGACGCCTTGAAGGAGGAAACGCCGCCCAATCTTCAGTATCTGATCAAAGACCTGTTTGAGGACATCACGCTGTTCTCCAATCGTACGCTTGAAGCGACCGCACAAAAGCGTACCGATGGAAAATACGAGGTCACGATCAAGGTTGAAGCGCATAAGTTCAAGGCTGACGCCAAGGGCAATGAGACCGAGGTCCCGGTGAACGATTACATTGATATCGGCGCGTTCGCCAAGCCGGTGAAACCAAAGCAATACGGCGACACGCTGTATCGCGAGCGCGTCCACATTGCGCAGAAGGATTCAACTTTCACGTTTACTACGGCCACCTTGCCTGACAAGGCGGGCATTGACCCATTTGATCTATTGATTGATCGGGTGCCGAACGACAACACCAGGAGCGTAACTCTGGAAAACGGGACGGCCAAAGTTCCCAGCAGTACCGCTGCCCTCAGCGGCGCCCGGTGAACTCGGTCCGACTCCGCTGCCAAGTGCGCGACGGTTTCGGTAAAGAAGGGAAGTCGTGTGAGAACGGTGTATCACGCGCTTAATTCTGCGGCAGACCTCTGAGGCAACGGGTCCAGGCAATTGCGGGCGGGCAGCAAGAGTGCCTTTTGCCGCCGTGCCGGGTTAATCTGGTCAGGGTGCCAAAGGGGAACCGCGAATGACAAATAAGCCACTTGCAGGGAAAATCGGCCTTATAACCGGAGCCAGCCGCGGCCTGGGGCAAGCGTTCGCCGTTGGCCTGGCCAGGGCCGGGATGTCCCTGGCCCTTACCGCCCGCACGGCCGTTGATCTGGAGCAGACATTGCAATTGGTAAGCGCCGAAGGAGTTGAGGGCATTGCCGTCTCGGGTGATGTCTCCGACGGCAAAGCCGTGCGCGCGATCGTGGAATCGGCTGAAAGCAAGCTCGGCCCTGTCGATTTGCTGGTCAACAATGCCGGAGTGAGCGAGCCATTTGGACCTGCCTGGGAAACTGATCCCGAAGAATGGTGGCGCTGCCAGGAAGTAAACGTGCGCGGAACGTTCTTGTGCTGCCACGAGGTGTTGCGCAGAATGGTGCCGCGGCGGCGAGGACGCATCATCAACGTCTCCAGCGGCGTTGGGACGCGGCCGGTTTCTTACATGTCGGCGTACGGAACCAGCAAAACGGCCGTCATTCGCCTGAGTGAGGTGCTTGCCGCGGAGGCGCAGGCATTCGGCATCAGCGTGTTCTCAATTTCACCCGGCTCGGTCCGGACTGCCATGGCAGAGCAGATACTCGCCAACAGCGGCGCCATGAAATGGTTTGGATGGCTGGAAGATCTCTACAAGAGAGGCCAGAACGTTACACCCGAGCCCGCAACGCGGCTGGTTGTTTATCTTGCCTGCGGAGCTGCCGACAACCTCAGTGGCCGCTTCTTTGGTGTTGCGGAGGACCCTGCGGACGTGGTGAGGCGTTCAGAGCAGGTTCTGCGCGAAGACATGTACGGCCTGCGAATGCGCCTGCCGTAGCGCCGGCGGGCTCAATCGCCGCCCGAGGTCTTGCGCCCTTTCCGGGGCTTGGCTGGTTCTGTTTCGCCGTCTGCGGTGGCGCGGCCCGTGGCTGCCTGCCGCACGGACTGCGGTGGCTTCTTGCCCTCCGCCAGGCTCATCTTTAACGCCTCCAGAATGTCAATGACGGGCGCCTTGTGCGCCGGAGCAGCCGGCTCCACGATCTGCTTGCCTTCGACTTTGGCCTTGATCATGGCCATGAGATTCTCGCGGTAGTTGTCCTTGTATTTGTCGGGTTCAAAGGGCGCCAGCAGGGACTCAATCAACATCCTGGCCAGGCCGAGTTCCTTCTCTTGCACCATGCTGGTGTCGGTGCGGAACTCCTCTACCTGGCGAATTTCATCCATGTAATACATGGTGTGCAGCAGGATGCCGCGCGCTCCCGGCCGCAGAATCACAATGTGCTCGCGGTTGTGCATGGCAATTTTGGCCACGCCCACGCAACCGCTCTGGCGCAGAGCTTCAAACAGCAGGGCGTAAGGCTTCTCGCCGGCTTCGTCAGGGGCGAGATAATACGAGGCGTCGAAAAAAACGGGATCGACTTCAGAGGTTTTTACAAATTCCAGGACTTCCATGGTCTTGGCGGTCTTCGGCGCGACTTTCTTGATCTCTTCGTCTTCCACCACCACATACTTGTCTTTCTCGTACTCATAGCCCTTTACAATGTCGCTGCGCTGGATGGGCTTGTCCTCAAGCTGGCAGTAGAGGACCTGCTTCACGCGTGAGTGGTCGTCTTTGTGAAGTTGGTTGAAGCTGACCGTTTCACTGCGGGCAGCGCTATACAATTTCACGGGCAATGAGAGCAACCCGAAGGTGAGGTGCCCCTTCCATACGGTGCTGGCCATTGAATTTTCTCCAAAAACCGGGCGAGACTACGTATTTAGCACAGAAACAGGTGCATTACAATCTATCCAAGAGTCCATGTCACTAGAAGAATACCGGCGAAAACGCGTCTTCAGCCGCACTCCTGAGCCCTCTCCGGAAGAAAAAAAAGAGGAGAAGAACCGTTTTTTTATCCAACGGCATAGCGCGCGTCGTCTCCACTATGACTTGAGGTTGGAGATGGAGGGAGTCTTACGCTCATGGGCTGTTCCCCAGGGGCCTACGCTTGATCCCGCAATCAAACGGCTCGCGGTGCTGGTGTAGGACCATCCGCTGGAGTATGGCAACTTTGAAGGCACCATTCCCAGCGGCAATTACGGAGCAGGGAAGGTCACGCTCTGGGACCGCGGAACCTACGAGTGGCTGGGCGAAAAAACTCCAGAAGCGCAATGGAAGGCCGGCGATCTGAAATTGCGTTTCCACGGGCAGAAGATTTCGGGCGAGTTTGCGCTGGTTCGAACCAACCGCGGCAAGGGCAAGGACTGGCTGTTGATCAAGAAAAAAGATTTCGCGGTGCGCCCCGGCTGGGACCCGGAAAGCGATACCCGCAGCGTATTAAAGGGCGCGGGTGACGTTTCTACCGTAGAAGGCGCCGCCGAGTCCGCCATGCCGTCCAAAGTGGAGCCCATGCTGGCCACGCTGAGCAACGAGCTGCCGGCCGGCTCCGACTGGCTCTTTGAAGTCAAATGGGACGGATATCGCGCCATCTGCTTCATCGAGCACGGGAAAGTACGAATGGTGTCGCGCCGTGGCAATCCAATGGAAGGCCAATTCCCGGAGATCGCCGGGGCGCTTGCCCAGAACATCAAGGCCGCAACAGCAATCATTGACGGTGAGATCGTGGCTTTTGATGAGAATGGCGTTCCCAGCTTTCAGCATCTCCAGAATCGCATGGGCTTCAGAAAATCTG
>DATIWA010000140.1:0-3439 GCA_035465515.1 Candidatus Limnocylindrales bacterium
CCAGCGCAGAAAGCGCATCGGCAGCCATCGCCGCTTTCAAAGACAAGCTCAGCAAGGATGTCCGCGCTGCTGTCGTCAATCCGCCGGCGAGCGCGCCTGAGGCTTATCCCATCAGCGGGCTGACGTTTCTCCTGATTCCCAAACAGCCGCAGAACGCCGCCCGCTCACAGACGGTGCAGAAATTCGTTCGCTACATTCTTTCCGATGGGCAGAACCTCTCGACGGCCATGCATTATTCCAAGCTGCCTCCGGAACTACAGCAAGTGAACCAGCAGATCCTTGGCCAGCTCTCCAGCGCGAGCGCGGCTCCGGGAGGAAAGTAAGACCAACCTGGTTATCGCAGCTCCCTGGCTGTTCTGGGAGCTGCAGTGCTCTCATGTTGTTTGGCGGCCGCGCGCTTGCGCGGCAGGACCGGGCTACGGCAGTCCCATTCCGTGTCCCGGCACCAGGTAGAGAAGAGCGCCCAGCGCGGTGAGCACGGCTACAAAATAAGCGGCCATCACGGGGCTTCCCTGATAGTGGCTTTCCTGGGGAGGCCCGTACGCGGCGCCGGTGGCGGCAGCCTCTCCCGGCCCATCAATTCCCAGCCGGATCATGGTGTTTTGCGCGGGACGGCGCATCAGGATGAGGTTGAATAGGGTGCCGGCGGCGACAAAGTAGAACACCGGTTCATGCGTCGCGTATCCCAGCCCCGCCGATGCCATGGCCACCAGCGTCTTCTCCATCGCGTTCAGCGGCATGATCCCGCCCGCGCCGTCCAGCACCCACACCGGGACCAGGTTCAGTACGTTGAGCCATGCGCCGCTGCGCGCCAGCGCCGCCCAGATCGGGTCGCGGGTTTTGAAGGCCACCAGCGCGCACGCTGCCGAGCCCAGAAATCCCGCCAGCGGCCCTGCCAGGCTGACGGCCGCGCGTGTTTCCAGGGACACGCCCATTGCCTGCCACCGGACGTACGCGCCCAAGCCGGGAAGAAATACGGGCATGTCCGCCGGCAGGCCGCGCCTCTTGATTTCCACGTAATGTCCCATTTCGTGGACCAGAATCAACAGGGCAAAGCCAATGCCGAACCTGGCTCCCCAGATCCCCCAGTAAAGGCCGAAGAAGGCGGCAAAGCTGAAGAGAAATTTCAGTTTGAAAATGGCAAAGAGGAATGTCTTGGCTTTGGCCAGAATAATGGCCAGCGGTCCCAACGGTCCCAGGCGTTTGGCCCATTGTTTCGTCGCATTCTGCTGCCGTGGGCTGCGGATGGCGGATTCGATCTCGCGCAGATGTCCGCGTATCCACTGCGCCTGGCTTGACTCCGGGGGAAGCAGCGGCAGCACGGATTGCCATCGCTCGTGGGCTTCCGGGAGGTTCTTGCCGGCTTCCAGGCTGCGCGCCTGTGCCGCCAGGCGCTCCATCTCCTGGGCGTGCACCAGCGCGTGACAATGCCCACAGGCCAGCGCTCCTGGCGCCAGCGCTTGCGCGCAGCGTTTGCAACTTTGGCCCAATTCAGAAGTAAAAGTTGACACCTTGACTTGCGGCGCCCTTGACGCCTTCTGATAGTTTACGCCGAAGCCGCCCTGGCATTATTGAATGGGCCGTCCACCACGATCGTGGCGCGGCCGGCGGTCATCCTCCAGGCAAACCTCATGCCCACAAAGAGTATGACCAGCATCAGCACGCCGCCGAATCCGTCTTGCAGTTCGAGGAACGGAGAAGCCAGCCCGAGCACCGCCAAAGCGCCAAGCGCGCGAGCGAAGCTCATTGTTTGTCCCGTTGCCGCCCCGGAATCCGGCTGCTGAGCCGCCCCTGCGGACGGCTGGTCTCCCGGCTGACCGGCCTCCGGCGAGCTCTGAGTTGACTGGCTGGTCTGGGCGGCCGGAGCTGGTCCATGCTTCATTGCAGCCAGAGTGATGGGAATCGCCGACATGGAGACGGCGGCATAGGTCAGCAGCACGGCCACCATCTGGTAACGCCTGCCGCCAATTCCATGGGATCCCGCCATTATGGCCTTGCCCACGATCCAGCCCACGCCCAGCGCGAAGTAGCCAATCGTCCAGCCCCGGAGCATGATGCCCAGCGCTGAGTAGGCGATCAGCCCGGCTAGAAATCCGCCCAGCCCGAACAGCACTCCGCGAACGAACGCGGCATGGCTGTCCCGGGGGACTTCGCGTTTCACGCGCTCCGCGCAACTGCCGCACACCATCGCGCCATTGGCGCGATAGTAAATTCCGGTGAGCGGGGCTCTACAGACCTTACATGTGTCGCCGACTGGGGAGCCGGCGTATTCAGCAGTGCCGAACTGCGGCACAGATCCGGAAGATTGAGTGTCCGACATGACGCCAGACAATAGCACGCCGCGTCAGGGCGCCGAGGCTAAATTTTTCTAAGACTTGCACCTTGGGGCTGAACCATCCGCGTTCTTGACAATCCGCATGCAGCCCGGCTACTCCAGTTCCGCCAGGATCACGTACTCTGCCGCCGAGATGTCCCAGGTCACATGCAGGACGTTGGGCTTGCAGCAGACCTGGCAATCTTCCACGTAGCTCTGTTTGCTTCCCGCCGAGGAATCCACCGTGGTCTCGTTCCACTCGCCGCAGCCGGCGCATTGAAAGCCTGCGTTCATAACCCTGCCGTTGCCCGGGCGTCTGCCCCGGCCCGCGCCGATATGTTACACTCGTAGAGTCCTCCTGGAACGGTCTTCCATCCTTCCGACAAAAACAGGGGCGCGTAGCTCAACTGGCAGAGCAACTGACTCTTAATCAGTAGGTTGAAGGTTCGATTCCTTCCGCGCTCACCATCTCTTTTCAGACACGTCTCCAAGCTAGCGTCGGCGCTGATTGCCAGCATGTTCAACCGCTTGCTGCGAAGATTTCTCAAAGAAGTACCACAGGAAACCCCAAGGCACGAAGAAGAGCCACATCCAACGCTGCCATTCTAGTTTCCTTCCCCGCTTCACGAACCAGTGGACCAACATCCAGAACGGCCCGATGCACGCTATCGCGTGAATTGTTATGGTCATCCAGAATTGCACACCATCAGCTTTTGGCAAGTGGACGAAGAGCCAAAGATGCAGGACGTTAACACCGGCAATTACAGCCGCCCAGAACGTCAGGCTCTGGAGGCTGCCGTTGTGTCTCAGGGTCATGATCGCGAATTGTACGCGATCAATGGCGTGAACGGGCATTTACACACTCGGACTGGGTTATGAGTGGAATGGCGATGTTCCGCCAGTAACGCCGACATTGGACGGATTACGGGCAAACCGGAACGATAGATGAAGCGTGGCCGACAACCTGCTCCGAACCGTGAAGCAAGATGTATGGTTGACCGCCTGCACGTCGGCATGTAGTTTCAAATCATGTCCAAAATCCGCGTCAGCGCGCTTGCGGTCTCGCTTGATGGTTACGCCGCCGGGCCCCACCAGAGTCTAGACAACCCACTTGGCATTCGCGGC
>DATIWA010000141.1:0-4242 GCA_035465515.1 Candidatus Limnocylindrales bacterium
TTTAGACGGACAATGAGTTCAACACGCAGCCTAAAGGTGCTCATCATGCTACGCCGCGCATTGTTTCTCCCCGCCGTGGCTCTTCTGGCCGGCAGCTATGCCCTGGCGCAGGAGCCTGCATCCAAGCCCCCCGAAACAAAGGCGGCCGATCCCGACGTGCTGATCCTGAAAGCCCCTGAGCCGCCGCCGGACCAGCCACAGTTCAAGCCGGAATTGCGGGCCGTGGATCTGCAGAACCGGCCCAAACTCGATGAGGGCCCCAAGATGCAGCTCATTCGATTGCTGGATGCGGAATTTGTGCATACGCGTAAATATTTTCCTCTGGGCGATAAGAGCACGGTGATCACCCCGGAAGGCCGGGTCAAACCCGACGATTCAAAGCTATGGCAGATGATGCAGACCTCCGGCGCCGCGGCGAAGATCGGCGACAAGGTGCAGATCACCAACATCAGCTTCAAAGACAAGGCGATTTACGTAGAGATCAACGGCGGTCCAAAGAAGAAGAGCAAGTGGTATCAGCACATCAGCGTTGGCATCGGCGGTCCTGGAGGAAGCATTACTCCCATGGATCCCAATCAGGCCCAGCCGACGGGAGCTGCCCTGACACTGGAATTCAATAAGCGGGTCCCGGAAATGACGGGTGAAGAATTGCAGAAGCTGCTGAGCCCGGTGCTGGATTTTGCGGTCAAAAGCGCGGCGGAAGTTTACATGGAAACCTTGCCTCCCAAGCTTCGCGATGCGATGAAGAAACACGAAGTGCTGGTGGGCATGAATAAAGACATGGTGGTAATGACCAAAGACCGCCCGGAACAGCGCATTCGTGAAAAAGACGACAAAGGGAAGGAATACGAGGAGTGGATTTACGGGAAGCCGCCCCAGGACGTGGTGTTTGTCCGCTTCTACGGGGATGAAGTTACGCAGGTCAAAACGGCCAAGGTCGGCGGCCAGATCGTGGTGAAGACGCAGAAGGAAGTTGACGTAAGGGATGGCGTGGCCACGCTGGCAGCTCTGCAGGCCAGCACGTCGCCCCAGGACGTCAAGACGCAGCGGGAACAGGCGGCGCAGGCTCCTGTGCACCGGCCCACGCTGCGCCGGGAGGGCGATGAGCCCGATCCTTCAATACGGCGGGCTCCCGCTCCGAACGTGCAGCCTGAACCCAATCATGGCGACGAACCGCAGTGGGGAACGGACCAGAAGTCAGGCGATCAGCAGTCTCCACAAGAGCAACAGCGTCCGCCGCGGTAGAGGGCTGACGTACATGCGACGTGAGGTTAAACTGAACAGGTGAAGATTGCTCTCGGGCAAATCAACCCTACCATCGGCGATTTCAGCGGCAATTCCAGAAAGATCATAGATAGCGCCCGGCAGGCCCACGCCCTGGGCGCGGATATGGTTGTTTTCCCGGAACTCGCCGTCTGTGGTTATCCGCCGCGTGATCTACTGGAGAAACCAGCTTTTGTTGCACGCAGCCAGCAAGTGGTAAGGGAGATCGCCCTGGCGGTCCAGGAAATCACAGTTATCACCGGCTTTGTTTCTCCGGCGGCAGTGGAAACCGGGAAGTCGGTGATGAATTCCGCGGCGGTCCTGCGCGACGGGGAAGTGCAGTTTGTGCAGTCGAAAATGCTGCTGCCTACCTATGATGTCTTCGACGAATTGCGTTATTTTGATCCCGCTTCGTCGCAGAGGGTGCTGTCCCTGAGCGGCAAGCAGCTGGCTGTGACCATCTGCGAAGACGCCTGGAATGACAAGCATTTCTGGAATCGCCGCCTGTACAGCATTGATCCCGTGGACGAACTGCTGCGGGCCGGGGCGAACCTGGTATTGAACATCTCCGCCTCTCCGTTCCACATCGGGAAGCGCGAGCTGCGGCGCAACATGCTGGAGACCATCGCTCGCGACAACAACGTCCCGGTGGTTTTTGTAAACCAGGTGGGAGGGAATGACAGCCTGGTGTTTGACGGGTCAAGCATGGTTATTGCTCCCGACGGCAGCACGGTTGCTCAGGCAAGGTCGTTTGAAGAGGACCTGGTGCTGTTCGATACCGAAACGCTCCATGGCGACGTGCATCCGCAGCTTGAGGGAGAAGAAGCCAGCGCCTATGCTGCTCTGGTCCTGGGAACGCGCGACTATGTAAGAAAATGCGGGTTTAAAAAGGCCATCATCGGGCTGAGCGGCGGCATTGATTCCGCTCTTACCGCTGCCATCGCTGTGGATGCGCTGGGCAGAGAGAACGTGACCGGCGTGGCCATGCCCAGCCAGTATTCATCGGAGCACAGCATCAAGGACGCGCGTGAGCTGGCGTGCAATCTTGGAATCCGCTTTGAGCTTATCCCGATTGGCGAAGTATTTGACGCATACCGGAAAGCGTTGGCGCCGGTTTTTGCCGGATTGCCGGAGGATGTGACGGAAGAGAATATCCAGGCGCGTATCCGCGGCAATCTGGTGATGGCAATGTCCAACAAGTCTGGCGACCTGGTGCTGACTACAGGAAATAAATCCGAACTCGCCGTGGGCTACTGCACGCTTTACGGCGATATGGTAGGTGGACTCGGCGTCATTTCCGATGTTCCTAAAACCATGGTTTACCGCCTGAGCCATTATGTGAATTCCCGGCGCGCCGTCATCCCCCAATCCACACTGGAAAAGCCGCCCTCGGCGGAACTTCGCCCGGGACAGAAAGACAGTGATACACTTCCGCCATACGAAGTCCTGGACAACATTCTGGAAGACTACGTGGAGGATTACCGCACGGCGGAGCAGATTGCGGCGGAGCGGAAATACGATTTGAAACTGGTGCGCTCTGTGGTCCGTATGATCGAGCGCAGTGAATACAAGCGCCAGCAGGCCGCCCCGGGGATCAAGGTGACTCCCAAGGCATTTGGCTTCGGACGGCGGTTTCCTATCGCCCAAAAATCGGAAATTTAATCGGAAATTAAATGATGAATATTGTTCGCACAAAAACTTTCATTGCTGTCATGGTCTGCGCCTGCGTGAGCCTGGCTGGTGCACAAAGCGCCGGAACCAAAGCGGTCGCGGGCAAAAAGCCTGCGTCCTCTACCAGCGGAACGGCCCATCACCCGGCGGCATCCACCGCCCCGCCCATGCTCTTGCCCAGCACCATTCAGATCGAGGATGCCATGCGGCGTTCGTTTGGCTACGATGCCGGAATGTCGTGGCAGATCCTGGACATCAAACCTTCGGCAATCGCCGGCATTGCGGATGTGCTCATCTCGATCAACAAACAGCAGCCGCTCCACCTCTACATGGCCTCGGACGGGCAAAATGCCATTATTGGCGAATTGATACCGTTCGGGCCGAACCCGTTTGCGCCTGCGCGTGAGAAACTGCAGGCGGCTGATGGCCCAAGCCGCGGGCCTGACAAACCGGCCATCGAGATTGTGGAGTTCAGTGATTTGGAATGCCCTCATTGCAAGGTCGCGGCGCCGGTCCTGGACAAACTGGCAGCCGATTTCCCACAGGTCCGGCAGGTATTTCAGCAGTTTCCGCTTCCCGCGTCCCTGCACCCGTGGGCCCTCAAGGCCGCCGAATATGCGGACTGCGCCGGACGGGCGGACAAAAATCTTTTCTGGAAATACGTAGGCGCAATTTTTGAAAACCAGGGCAGCATCGCGCTGGCTACTGCCGATGACAAATTGAAAGAGCTTGCCACGGCCGTTGGACTCGACGCCGGCAAACTGGCCACGTGCGCCGCAGCGCCTGAAACGGAAGCGCGCGTGAACAAGTCTCAGCAACTGGGGCAGGCGCTTGAGGTAACCGCCACGCCCACAGTGTTCATCAACGGACGCCGGGTGCTTGCCATCGCCAACATTCCCTATGACCAGTTGAAGGCGCTGGTCCAATTCGAAATTGATCATGCCGGGAAGTAGGTAAAGCGCAGGTCGTCAGTTCAGGTTCCAGAGTGTGCTGGCGCCCCGGTCATGGAAAGGCTTGCGGACCACATACGGAGTGATTACCACCAGGATCTCGTTGTGCGCCCGGTCTCGGGAATTTGTGTTGAGCACGCCGCGCAGGACCGGCAGTTGTCCTATTCCAGGATAGCCCTGCGTTGCGCGGAGTTCCTGGTCGGTTATCAGGCCCGTTACCACGGAGGGTTCACCTTCCCGTGCCGTGATATTGCCTTTGAAGGAACGGGTGGTGAGGTCCGGCAGGCCGTTGAATGTCTGTGCGCCCTGTCCCTGGATTTCCAGGTCCAGATCCAGCTTGATGTCGCCGTCGGCATGG
>DATIWA010000142.1:0-3130 GCA_035465515.1 Candidatus Limnocylindrales bacterium
CCTCAGCATTTCCCTGTTTCTCGTATTGATCGGCGCCGGCTGTAAGGCCCAGGGCTCCGGCGCAAACGGTTCGGCTGCCGCCGCCAGCTCCGGGTCCGGACTGCCCGCGGAAGTGGTGCGCCGTATCGAGAGTGAGGTCCGTTCGCGGTATAACGTGCCACCTCAGATTGCGATTTCCCTGTCCGCGCCGAAACCTTCAGAATTCACGGGATTTGAGACCGTAGTGGTCACCTTCACCGGCGGGACACATACCACCTCACATGACTTCCTGTTGTCCAAGGACAGGAAGACCTTCGCCCATCTGGACAAGATGGACATCTCCCAGGACTTGATGTCGAAGATTGACGTGAAAGGGCGGCCGGTGCGCGGCAATCCCAATGCCAAGGTCACGATCGTCAATTTTGACGATTTTGAGTGTCCCTTCTGCTCGCGCATGCACGCCACGCTGTTCCCCGGGCTCCTGAAAACCTACGGGGACAGGGTCAAGGTGGTGTACAAGGACTATCCACTGGTTGAGATTCATCCCTGGGCCATGCATGCGGCGGTTGACGGCAACTGCCTGGCAGCCCAGAACAACGACGCCTATTGGGATTTTGCCGATTACGTCCATTCCAACCAGAGAGAGATCAGCCAGAAAGCCGATGGCGCAAAGGACTGGAAAGAGTCTTTTGACCGGCTGGATGTGGCTGCGAAAACGCAGGCTACAAAGCATGGGCTGGACCAGGCGAAGCTGGAGGCCTGCATGAAGAAGCAGGATGAGTCATCGGTCCGCGATTCCATGGCTGAAGGCGACAAACTGGGGGTGGACGCGACGCCAACGTTGTTTATCAACGGAGAGAGGTTGTCCGGCGCCGTCCCCGAAGAGCAGATGCGGTCGATTCTTGATCGCGCGCTTGCGGATGCGGGCGAACAGGCCCCCTCATCCAGCGCAAAAAAGTAGCTAACTCACGGAAACTCGGTTATCGTACGTAGCTGGTTTGGCTCTGGGAGGGATGGTTGAGACAAGCGCTCGAATACCGGCCATACGCATGTATTGTCTTGATGGCTTCTCTGCTTGCCCTGGCGGGATGCAACCGCGGCGGGGCGGGCCAGGACGTCATGGCCAAGGTCAACGGCTATAAGATCCTGCGGTCCGAGGTGGACAAGAGCTACAACACGCAAGTGGCGGGAGCGCCCCAGAAGCCTACCCAGGCGGAAGAAGAGGCATTGCGGCTCAACATCCTGATGCAGATGATCAGCGTGCAGCTTCACATTCAGCAGGCGGAAAAACTTGGCGTGGTGGCCACGGACGATGAAGTGGAGAGCCGCTTCAACCAGATGAAGGCCCCCTACACGAAAGAGGAATTCCAGAAGCGCTTGAGCGACCAGAGCATGACTGAGGCTGACATGAAGCAGGAGATACGCCGCAACCTCACGATTGAAAAGCTGCTCAACCGCGAAATTGCCTCCAAGGTCACGATTTCCGATGCCGACATCTCGAACTACTACAACCAGCACAAGCCAGATTTCAACCTGATTGAGCCGCGCTACCACCTGGCGCACATCCAGGTGAGCATTCAGCCGCCGGGGATGGGCCAGAAAGGCCAGACCGACGCCCAGGCGCGGCAAAAGATCCAGATGATCTATAACCGGCTGGAGAGTGGAGAGGATTTTGCCACCGTCGCCGCCCAATATTCAGAAGATGCCGATACGGCGCACAATGGCGGCGATCTGGGCGCAATACCGGAATCGCAGCTCAAGCGCACCGACGCGGCAACCCGCGATGCGGTGCAAAAGCTGAAGGTCGGCCAGTACAGCAATATCATCAATGTGGTGAACCCTGAGAACCATCAGACCATCGGTTACCGCATCGTCAAACTCATCGGCAAGGAGGCCGCCGGGCAGCGCGACGTGAATGATCCCGCGGTGCAGCAGTGGATAAGGAACCAGCTGCGCTCCCAGCGCGAGCAGTTGCTGCGCGTGGCTTACGATGAGGTCCTGCGCAACAAGGCGGAAATCCACAACTATTACGCGGAAACCATCCTGAAGACCGCGGGAGAACAGAAGTAGCCTTCGCTTACTTCTGCCCGGCGTAGCCCTCCATCACCGCTTTGCGCAGCAGGTCCGGCGGCAGAAGTCCCTGCGACAAAATGAAGTCGTGGAACTTCAGCAGATTGAATTTTTTGCCCATCTTTGCCTCAACGTCCTTGCGCAAGGCCAGCAGCCTGGTCAATCCATAAAAATAGGCGGTTGCCTGTCCGGGCGCGCGGAAGGTGTAGCGTTCCACCTCGGTGTTGGCAAATGCCTTGGAAAGCACCACGTCTTGCGTAAGGACGCGCATGGCGTCTGCCGGCGTTACTTTGCCGCTCTGCAGCTCAGGATCGAGAAAGGCGCGGGCGGCCCGCATCAGGCGAAGCTGCAGCGAGATCAACTGGCCTTCCAGCGGCATATAGGGCTCGGTAAAGTATTCGGCGTACATGCCCCAGCCTTCCACATTGGCGCTGTTGAAGGCAAAGAGGGCGCGGGGAATGGAGACACCGTGTTCCACCATGGAGTCAAATTGCAGTTCATGCCCGGGCCGTGCTTCGTGCGCCGTCAAGGTCCACGTGGACGCTGCGAAGGTGAAGTCGTCAATCTTTTGGACTTCTGCCGAGCCTGGCGCGGCAGGCACGTTCAGGGGAAGCACAAACTCTCCCTGCTGCCCGGTATTGTGAAGCAGCGGAGGCGGGTCCATGTGGGGCGCGGGTTGCTGCGCCGTTTCCGCGGGCGTGGCCAGCCGGATTCGCGCAGGACGGTCGGGCAGCGTGACCAGCTTCTCTTTGCGAATGATTTCTTCAATGCTGCTCAGGGTTTCCCGGTACTTAGGAAGAATCGCCTCGCCCACAAGCTGGTCTTTTTTCAGTTGGCGGATCACGTCGCGGTAGTCGGCTGATTTCCAGCCGTGCTGTTTGGCGACCCTGGCCGCGATCGGCTGCATCTCCTGCTGGTATTCCACAAAGGCCTTATGCGCCATGGCGGCAAGCTGCTCCGGCGGAATCTCCACTCCGAACTGTTCCAGGCTGAAGGCGTACTCTTCCGGAGGCAGGCGAAAATCGGTCCGCGCTTTCGGCAGGACGGTCTGCTTTACCCATGTGTTGTAATCGGCGAGCTG
>DATIWA010000143.1:0-4398 GCA_035465515.1 Candidatus Limnocylindrales bacterium
GAACAGCCCCAAGGTATTGGGGCAGGTCATCATGACCGCGGCAACCTCGTCATTCATGGCCTTTTTGAACAGCTCCATGTCCATATCGCCGTAAGGAGCGGTCGGCACGGTAATGATCTCGTAGCCGGCAATGGCGGCGGAGGCGGGGTTGGTGCCATGGGATGAATCGGGCACTACCACGTACTTCTTCTTCGCCTTGTTTCCCTTTGCCGCATGGTAGGCGGCGATCAGCAGGATGCCGGTCATCTCGCCGTGCGCTCCGGCCGCCGGCTGCAAAGTGATGGCGTCCATGCCGGTGATGTCGAGCAGGCAATCGGCCAGCGTCTTCATCACGCGCATGGCGCCCTGGGAGATGCGCTCCGGCTGGTAGGGATGGGCCTCCGCCAAACCGCGCAGCCGCACCACAAACTCATTCACGCGCGCGTTGTATTTCATTGTGCAGGAGCCCAGCGGATACATGCCGAGATCAATGGCGTAATTCCAGGTAGAGAGCCGGGTGAAGTGCCGGATAATCTCCATCTCGCTGACTTCGGGCATGTTGCCGAGGTCTTCCCGCGCAGCACCACCCAGAGCTTTTTTGTGATCAACCGCGGGCACGTCCAGCGGGGGAAGGCGGTAGCCCTTCTTGCCCGGCGAGGACCGCTCGAAGATCAGGCCTTCATTCTGGTTGACGTGGCGCGTCGCTTTTTTGATGTCTTTGTCGCTCATTGGCCCACCGCCTGCACGGCTGTATCAATCTGTTCCTTGCTGTTCATCTCGGTGCAGCACCACAGCGCCGCATTGCCCAGTTCGGGATAAAACTTCCTGAGCGGGAAGCCGCCGATCGTCTTTTTCTCCAGCAGGCGATTGTTGATCTCATACGGGTCTTCCGCGGTCTGCACAACGAATTCGTTGAACCGCGGCGCGCCCGCAAAGAGGACCTTTCCCTTCCTGGCGAACTCGCCCGCTGCATAGGCGGCTTTGGCCAGGTTCTGCTGCGCCAACTCTTTCAGGCCCTCACGGCCGTAGATGGTCATGTAAATGGTGGCCATGGTGGCGATCAAGGCCTGGTTGGTGCAGATATTGGAGGTCGCTTTCTCGCGCCGGATGTGCTGCTCGCGGGTGGAAAGCGTGAGCACGAAGCCGCGCCGGCCGTCCTTGTCGCGGGTTTCGCCCACCAGCCGCCCGGGAATCTGCCGGACGTATTTTTCCTTGGTCGCCAGTACGCCGGCATAAGGTCCGCCGTAGCCGAGCGGCACGCCGAACGACTGGGCCTCCATGGAAACGATGTCGGCCTCCGTGGGAGGTTTTACCACGCCCAGCGAGAGAGCTTCAGAAATTGACACGGCCAGCAGCGCGCCTTTCTTGTGGACCAGGTCGGCAATGGCCGCAACATCTTCAATGACCCCGAAGAAATTCGGCGACTGGACCAGTACGATTGCCGTATCCTGCGTGATCTTTTTTTCCAGGTCGGCCATGTCCACGCGGCCGTTCTCCAGAAAGCCGCATTCGGCAATGGGCAGGTCCTGGTGCTGGGTGTAGGTGCGAATCACTTCGCGGTACTCGGGATGGACGCTGCGCGCCACCACCGCGCCCTTCCGTCCTGTGATGCGGACGCCCATCAGCAGCGCTTCGGCGGCCCCGGTGGAACCGTCATACATGGAAGCGTTGGCCACCTCCATGCCGGTCAGCTCGCAGATCATGGTCTGGAACTCAAAGATGGCCTGAAGAGTTCCCTGCGCGATCTCCGCCTGGTAGGGCGTGTATGCGGTGAAAAATTCACCGCGGGAGATCAGTGAATCAACCACCACCGGACGGTAATGGTGATAGGCGCCGGCGCCGAGAAAGACAGCATACCCGGCGGCGCTGGCATCGGCGCACTGGCGGAAATAATCAATGATCTCGGATTCGGACATCTGCCGCGGGACTTTCAAGTCGCGGTTGAGCCGGTACTCCGCGGGAATCGGCGCAAACAGGTCCTCAATGGACTTGCAGCCGATCTCGCGCAGCATCTGCCGGCGGTCGGCGGGAGATTTAGGAAGGTAACGCATCGTGGGATTTTTTGGACCTTATCGGGGACTGATTGTTATCACGGATTCAAGCACTCTACGGCCCGGATTCCTCCGTGCCTCGGCGTCCGTAGTGAATGTTTACTTCTCTTCCGCGATGTACTTTTCGTAATCGTCGGCGGAGAGCAACGAGTTGACCTGGGTCGGATTGTTCAGCTCAATCTTCACCATCCAGGCCTTGTGGGCGTCCTTGTTGATGTCCTCCGGCGCCTGGTTCAGCGATTCATTCACCGCCACCACTTTGCCGGAGGCGGGGGCGTACAGTTCGGAAACGGCCTTGACTGACTCCACCGTGCCGAAGCTCTTGCCCGCCTCAACCTGGGCGCCTGCTTTGGGCAGTTCGACAAAAACGATATCGCCCAGCGACTCCTGCGCATGGTTGGTGATGCCCACCAGAGCGGTGTTGCCGCTGACCTGGATCCATTCGTGCTCTTTGGTGTACTTGTAATCCTTGGGATAGGCCATTCCTTCTGTCCTTATGTACGGGAACTACGCCTTCTTGGGGCGCTTGTAAAACGGGGTTGGCACAACCTTGCACTTTACCTTCTGGCCGCGAATCTCGACGAAAACCTCATGTCCCAGCTCGGAATGCGACGGCGGCACGTAAGCCAGGGAGATGTTTTTTTTCAGAAAAGGCGCGTAAGAGCCGCTGGTGACATACCCGATTTCCTTGCCGGCGTTGTCGAGGACCTTGTAGCCATCGCGTGGAATGCCGCGCTCAACGGCTTCCAGGCCGACCAGAGTCCGCTTGAGGCCTTCGGCCCTGGCTTTTTCCAGCGCCGCCCGGCCGATGAAGTCGCCTTTGTCCATCTTGCAGAAGCGGTCCAGCCCCGCTTCCCATACATTGATGGAATCGGAAATCTCATGCCCGTACAGCGCCATCCGGCCTTCCAGGCGCAGCGTGTTGCGCGCGCCCAGCCCGCAGGGGATCAGGCCGAATTCCCTGCCTGCTTCGGTCACCTCATTCCAGACGCGCTCGCTGGTGGCCACGTCAGAGGGAACGTAAATTTCAAAGCCGTCTTCCGCGGTGTAGCCGGTGCGGGCGATCATGGTGTTGGGCAGGCCGCACACCGTCCCGTATTTGAACCAGTAATTCCTGATCTGCGAAAGGTCCACGCTGGTCAGTTTTTGCAGCGTGGCTTCCGCCTTCGGGCCCTGGATGGCGATCTGGGTGTAGTAGTCGCCCACGTCGTCGGCATGGCAGTGGAAGCGGCTTACGTTCTTTTTCACCCAGCCGTAATCCTTCTCGCGCGTGCCCGCGTTGATCACCAGAAGGTAGTCATTCTGCCCCAGCTTGTGAACAATCACGTCGTCCACAAATCCGCCTTCGGGATAGAGCAGCGCCGAATAATGCGCCTGGCCTTCCTGAAGCTTTGACGCATCGTTCATGCTGATCCACTGCGTGGCTTTAAGCGCCTCAGGGCCGCGGATGAGGATGTCACCCATGTGCGAGACATCAAAGATCCCCACCCCGGTGCGCACCGCCAGGTGCTCCTTCATGAGGCCGCCGGTGGCGGGATATTCCACAGGCATGTCCCAGCCGCCAAAATCCACCATCCTGGCGCCGAGCCGCCGGTGCATGGCGTTGAGCGCGGTCTTCCTGAGAGCCTGGGTTTCCACTGTTGAGGACAAGCTGCTATTCCCTTTCAAAACCTGGGTATAAGGAGACAGAGTCCGCCGCCGACCGGCGAGGAACCTTCAAGGTTAACATCCACGTTTTGCAGGGGTCAATGAAGGGGCCTGCCGTCACAGGAATGTCATCCGCCCGGGGAGGGCAGTTCCGGGAACATTGTTGCCATGCACGATTTCGGAGGTGCCGAAGCCCTTCGTAATCTGCCCTGCGGAATGAAACCGCGATAATCTCCGCTCATGCCAAAGGACTTTATCTGCGCCCTCTGCGACCAAGTCGAGCGCCGGTGCTCCTGCACCAAATATTGCTGGCTCTGCCGCAGCCAGCACGATGTCCGGCTATGCGAAGATGGGCAGTACTATTGCCGGCCGTGCCGCGAGTCGTGCGATATGCAGGCGCAGTACCACACGAACGCCTGAATTTGAAATTTCAAATTTGAAATTTTAGATTTGAGGCAAGGTGACTGTTTCATCCAACATCGTCAGCTACTACCGTTCCCTGCTCTCCCGCTGGGGGCCGCAGAACTGGTGGCCGGCGCAATCGCGATTTGAAGTGATCGCGGGCGCGTATCTCACCCAGAACACCAACTGGACCAACGTCGAGAAAGCCATGGCCAACCTGCGCCGCGCCCAGGTGCTCAGCGTGAGCGGCATTCGCGAGCTGCCGCTGGAGCAACTACAGGAACTCGTGAGGCCGTCAGGCTATTTCCGGCAGAAGGCC
>DATIWA010000144.1:0-6419 GCA_035465515.1 Candidatus Limnocylindrales bacterium
TGGGCGGAGCGATTGGGCAGTGGCTGGCGCTCAATGCCGCGCAGAGCATTTCAGCCCTGGTGCTGGCCAATACATCACCCCAGTTTGGAACACGCGAGACGTGGCAGGCGCGGCTGGATGCGGTGCGCCAGGGCGGCATGCCGTCGGTTGCCGAAACGGCCATGCAGCGGTTTTTTTCTCCCGATCAGCAAATGAGCACGCCGGCGCAGTCCACCAGGGCGGTGCTGCTGGGCACTGATCCCAACGGCTATGCGGGATGCTGCGTGGCGCTGCGCGACCTGAATTTCAAGGACACGATTGGCCGGATCAACGTTCCTACTCTGGTGATCGGCAGCGATCGCGATCCCTCGACGCCGTGGGAAGGGAACGGCGAGCTGCTGGCGCGAGCGATCCCGCTGGCAAGATCTGTTGTCCTGCAAGGCGCGCACCTCTCCAATCTTGAGCAGCCACGCTCGTTTACCGCGGCCCTCCTCGGGTTTCTCCTGGAAAGGCAGGAACACGGCCAGGAGGATGTCTTTGAAGCAGGAATGCGCGCACGGCGACAGGTGCTGGGCGATGATCATGTGGACCGCGCAATCGCCGGCTCTACAGACTTCAACCGGGATTTCCAAACTCTCATTACCCGTTACGCCTGGGGCACGATCTGGACCCGCCCCGGCCTTGATCATCGCACGCGGCGCCTTCTGGTCCTGGCCATGATGCCCGCTCTGGGACGCTGGGAAGAGTTTCGCCTGCATCTTCGCGCGGCGCTCACCCACGGCATGGAGCCGTGCGACATCAAAGAAGTCCTGCTACAGGTTGCGATTTATGCCGGAGTGCCGGCGGCGAACACGGGGTTTCAGATTGCTCGCGAAGAGATGGACAAACTAAAACACTGAGACGGAGACACCATGGCTACACAAAAGGCGACCCTTGCCGCGGACGATGCTCGCGGGCTTCTTTCACCGCGGTATGAGTTCGCGCTGGTGGTCCTTTTCTTTTTCACCTGGGGCACGGTGTTTCTTGATCGCATGAGCGTGCTCTACCTGGCGCCGTTCATCGCCCCGGACCTGCACCTGAGCCACGAGCAGGTGGGTCTGCTGGCGTCGTCGCTCGCGGTTTCCTGGGCCTTGTCATCCTTGTTATTTGGCGCGATCTCTGACCGCATCGGCCGACGTCCCGTGCTGGTGCCAGCGGTCTTCGCGTTTTCCGCTCTGTCCTGGTTGTCAGGCGTGGCGCGGTCATTCAGCCAGCTGTTTACGGTGCGAACGCTGATGGGCGTGGCGGAAGGGCCCACCTGGGCCACCATTACCGCCACCATTGAAGAGTCTTCCGCGCCGCAGCGCCGCGGACGCAACGTTGGCGTGGTGGTGAGCGCAGCCGCGCTGGTTGGCCTGACGCTGGCGCCCATCCTGACCACGCAGATCGCGGCCCGGTGGGGCTGGCGCTCTGCCTGCTTTGCCGCCGGCATTCCGGGTCTGCTGCTCGGACTGATTCTCTGGAAGTTCGTGCGCGAAACGGGGAAGACCGAGGGCGGCACCGGTCACGCCAGGCCCACTCTGGCGGGTTATCTTTCTTTGCTGCGCCACCGCAACATGCTGCTCTGCTGCCTGGGCAGCGCGGGGTTCATGACGTGGCTGTGGGTGATGCATGCATTCGCTCCTTTATATATAACCGAGGTCACCAAAAACTCCGCCACGTTCGCCGGGCTGATTCTGGCGGCCAGCGGGCTGGGCGCGTTTGTCTGGGGGCTGGTTCTGCCCTGGGCTTCCGACTACACAGGCCGCAAGCCGGCGCTGCTGGTGGTGGGGCTGATCTCGGCGGTGGTGCCGCTCACGTACCAGATGCCTTTTCTGATCAGCCATCCATGGCTGATGGCGATTGCCGGATTCGTGGCGAACGGCGGCCAGTGCATCGCCGCGCTGACGCTGGTGGTAATACCCACGGAGAGCGTGCCGCCGCAGTTCGCCGCGACCGCGATTGGACTGGCCACACTGGTGGGAGAAATCGTGGGCGGGACCATTGCTCCGGCGATCTCCGGCGCGGCGGCCGACCGTTACGGTCTCGGCGCTTCTCTCTGGATTGCCGCCGGAGGGGCGATTATGGTTGCTGCTGCGTCTCTTTTTATGCGTGAGACCGCGCCGGCACGCGCTGGAAATCTGGTTTCGGGCAGTCCGGCGTAACCGCGTGGACAACTTTCAGACCGCGAAAAGCGCGGGGAAATCGCCTTTGTGCCGCGCGAGTTCCTGATGCGCAAAAAAATATAGGCGTGCGTGAGATCCGGAAATCACTTTGGGCGCACGAAGCTCCCGTCCCAAGGGTCAATTCCAAAAAGAGTTTTTTCGCGCTGGAGCGCGAAAGCGGGCTACGTCGTCTTGCGATAAAATTTCGTTGACAGGAACTCTCGCCGTGGTTACAGTGCCTCTACCATCTGATGTGGTTAAGCAGAAGTTAGCCAGGGAACAAGGACGCATCTTAGACGTCCATCACCTGCAGCAAAGAGCATAAAAGCTCCGGTACTGAAACTCAGCCAGGCCGGCTGCGGGAACCTTCCCAGGATCCGCAAACAAAACAACAAGACTTGCCTTGCTGCAAGTCCCCGGAGAAGCGATGTCGCACATTGGCTCGCGATATGCTTTCGGGCTTGTGGTGTGCGCGCTGGTGGTGGCACTGTTTTTGCCATTCCACCTGCAGGCGCAGACCACGCCCGCTACATGCAGCCGCACTTTGACTGCTAACGTAGTGGCCCTGGACCAGCCGTTCTTTCTCAACCGTCTGGGCGCCCTTGAATCCACTGGAATGATTTTTGCGCTCGAGCGCGATGTTGTTCCCATTTCGGGAACGACCATCAGCGCCGGGAACGTTCAACTGCGGTCAGACAAGCGGCCCCGGCCTCTTGTTCTGCGCATGAACGTGGGCGACTGCCTGCAAATCCATTTCACCAACCTGCTGGCTCCTGTTCGCAAGGACAACGACCAGGTCAATACCCGCAATGCTTCCATCCACGTGATTGGCATGCAACTGGTGGGTACCATCGCGTCGGACGGCTCATTTGTGGGCTCCAACGCAAGCAGCCTGGTCGCCCCGGGCGCCAGCGCAACCTATACGCTCTTCGGCCAGCATGAAGGCGGTTACGTGATGTACAGCACGGACACCGTCGGCGGAGAAGGAGACGGCGGCCAGCAGAGCGCCGGTCTTTTCGGGTCCGTCAACGTGGAGCCGCCGGGTGCACGCTGGTACCGCAGCCAGGTCACCTATAACGAGCTTCAGGCTGCCAAAATCGGCCAGACTTCTGATGGCCATCCCATCGTCAACTACGAAGCGGTGTATCCGGTGGGAAGCCCATTGGCGGGCCAGCCGGTATTGAACATGCTGAACGGGAACGAAATTGTGAAATCGGACCTGACAGCAATGATCACCGGGCCGCTCAACGCCACCACCGGCCAGCCGGGCCGTTTCCCCGCGGGAACGTTCGCAGTAAATCCGGAGTTGCCGGACCGTGAACAGCCGTTCCGCGAATTCACCATCATCTACCACGACGAAATCGGCGCCATTCAGGCATTTCCCGAGTTCTTCGATCCGCAACACAACCCGGCGCCCCCCGCCGAAGGTCCCATCAGCGCAGGCCTGGGCTTTACCCTCAGCAGTGCGAAAGACGGCTTCGGAATCAACTACGGCGTGGCCGGCATCGGCTCAGAAATTCTGGCCAACCGCCTGCTGGTTGGACCGGAAGGCCCATGCACCGAGTGCAAGTATGAAGAGAACTTCCTGAGCTCATGGGCGGTGGGAGATCCCGCGCAAATCGTGGATATCCCGGCCAACACCCGTGACGCGCAGGGGAACGTGATTCCGGGACCGAAAGCAACCAAGGTCCTTTATCCCGACGATCCTTCGAACGTCTACCACAGTTACATAGGCGACCATACCAAGTTCCGCATCATGCATGGCGGGGTGAAAGAGCACCACATTCACCACCAGCATGCGCACCAGTGGGTGCACACGCCGAACAGCGACAATTCCAGCTATGACGACAGCCAGGCCCTTGGGCCGGGCGCGGCGTTTACCCTGGAAATGACGTACCACGGCGGCGGCAACCGCAACCAGACACCCGGCGACTCGATCTTCCACTGCCATTTCTACCCGCATTTCGGGCAGGGGATGTGGAGTCTGTGGCGCGTGCATGACGTGTTCGAAGCGGGCACGCAGCTCGATGCCAATGGACGCCCGGCACCCGGTTCGCGCGCCTATCCTGACGGCGAAATCCCGGTCGGTTCACCGATCCCGGCGCTGGTTCCATTGCCGACCATAGCAATGGCCCCGATTCCGGCTGGGGTGCACATCGCAAACGGGCAGGTCGTAGTGGATGGCGCCGGCAACCCGGGCTATCCGTTCTTCGTGGCCGCTGAAGCCGGACATCGTCCGTCGCACCCGCCGCTGTTTACCGAGTTCGATGGCGGTCTGCCGCGGCACATCATCACCGGCGGCACGTACAACGAAGCGCACAACCGTCTTGATTTCCACAAGACGCTGGTTGCCGTGCAGGCCACGCAGGTCCCGGAAAACGGAACCACGGTGGAGCAGGCGGCGTTTGCGTTCCACGCCCAGCGCACCCACCCCAGCTTCATTCCTGAAAATGGAGCTGCGGCCACATTCATCACCAACGGCCTGCCGGCGGTGGCCGGCGCTCCGTTCGCCGATCCCTGCGTGGACGATGCCGGAAACCCGGTTGGCACTCCGCGTCTCTACAAGAGCGCGGACATCCAGCTGGACGTGAAGTACAACAAGGAAGGCTGGCACTTTCCGCAGCACCGCATGTCCGTGCTATGGGACGACGTGGCGGCCACGCGCGCGGGCACCCGTCCGCCGCAGCCGCTGTTCATCCGCGCCAACACGGGCGATTGCATTACGTTCAAGATGAGCAACCTGATCCCCAACGAGTACCAGCAGGACGACTTCCAGGTGCGCACGCCAACCGACATCGTCGGCCAGCACATTCACCTGGTGAAGTTTGACGTGCTGTCCTCCGACGGCGCAGGCAACGGCTGGAACTACGAAGAAGGCGCTTTCAGCAACCAGGAAGTGCAGGAGCGCATTAACGCCATTGACGCTCCCGGCGGGACCTGGAATGGAGCACCGGGAACGCTGGTGGCCAGACAGCACCCGTTCTTCACGGGACCGGACGGCCTCGGCGCGCAGATCGTAGTGGAGCGCTGGTATGCCGATCCGACCCTGAACAACGCGGGGCAGGACCGCACGCTGCGCACGGTCTTCACCCATGACCACTTTGGTCCTTCGACCCACCAGCAGGCAGGTCTCTATGCCGGTCTGTTGATTGAGCCGCAAGGGTCGGTGTGGAAAGACAATGAGACCGGAACCCTGCTGGGCGGCCGCGATGACGGCGGACCGACAACCTGGCAGGCTGCGATCTTCCCGACAGATCCCTCGCTGGCCTATCGCGAGTTCATGGTGGAGTATCAGGACTACGCGCTGGCATACACCGCCACCAACGTAGCCGTGAACCCGCCGGCGCGCGATGAAGTTCCGCTGGGTACCTCCACGGTGCTTCTCCAGCCGCCGACGCAGTGCCCCGGCAGCACGCCGGGCAACATTCTGCCTCCGCCGTGTCCGGAAGCCATTTCCGCCGATGACGTAGGCACCATGACCGTCAACTACCGCAACGAACCTGTTGCGCTGCGCGTGCGCGATCCGCAAACGAACCTCCAGGTGGCCGGACAAGCCGGCGATCTGGCCTGGGCGTTCCAGGATTACCCGCGCGCTGACGGAAACCTGAACGTTCAACCGAATTTCTATCCGCCGCTGACTCAGGCGCTCAGCCCGCAGGACCCGTATACGCCGCTGTTCCGCACCTACCAGAACGACAAGGTGCAGGTGCGTATGCTGGTGGGCGCGCACGAAGAAGGGCACAACTTCACCATCCACGGCAACAAGTGGCTGCGCGAGCCCAGCGATCCCCGCTCGGGTTGGCGCGCCAGCCAGATGACCGGCATTTCCGAACACTTTGAGTTCGATCTGCCGCCACTGGCCGGAAAAGTCACCAGCCCGGTGGACTTCCTCTGGCAGACCAGCGGGTCCGCCGACGATATGTGGAACGGCGCATGGGGTCTGATGCGCGCTTATAAGAACGGGCGCAATGACCTTATCGTTCTGCCCAACAACCCGCAGGGCGGCAAAGACTCGAGCATTGCCAACCTGAAGCAGTTCAACGGAGTTTGCCCGAAGACCGCTCCGGTAAGGGCCTTCAGCGTATCGCTGGTGCTGGCGCAAAACGCCCTGCCCGGCGGAACGCTGACCTACAACTCGCGCACGACTTCGGTCGGCACGACCCAGACCGGTCCGGAATCCGGGCCGCTGAACGATCCCACGGCCATGCTGTACGTCCGCAGCAGCGACCTTGATGCCACCGGACATCTGTTGCCCGG
>DATIWA010000145.1:0-3668 GCA_035465515.1 Candidatus Limnocylindrales bacterium
GGGTCGAAACAGACCGCTGGATGCCTTGAGCATCGCCGAGCGTGGACGGTCGCGGGCTCTGGCCGAAGCGCTCGGAATCGATTCTGTGCGGCAGCAGCTTCAATTGGGCCGCATCCAGAACGCCCTGCGAATCAGGCGGCAGATCGTGCTTGCCTACTGGGAATCGCCGCATGAGTCTTATCTCTGGCTCATCACCCCGTCGCAGATGAAGCTTTTCAAATTGCCGGACGAGATGGAAATTGTCAGGATGGTTGAAGATTACAACCGGCAGATCGTCGAGCCGGGCGACGGCGATGATCCCGCACTCGGACAGAAGCTGTACAAAATTCTGGTGGCTCCGGCGGAAAAATACATACCGAAAGGGGCCGATGTCGTCATTGTCCCTCACCGGCGGCTCTGCAAGCTGAACTTCGAGACCCTGGTCTCACCCCGTCCCAACCCCCATTTCTGGATAGAAGACGTCACCATCCGGACCATGAGTTTTCTCGGCTTGCTCACGAATTCAAAACCTGAGAATGTCCGTTACACCAGGGACATGCTGCTGATAGGCGCTCCCGTGGAGGCAAGCAAGGACTTCCCCGTGCTCAAGCATGCCGGCGAGGAGGTAAGCAAGGTCGCCGGGCATTTTCCGCAATCCGGAGAAACCGTGATCTCGGGAAGTGGGGCCACTCCGGATGCCTATCGCTCCAGCGACCCCGGGCAATATCGCTTTCTTCATTTCGCCACCCACGGCACAGCCAGCGATTTGAACCCCCTTGATTCGGCAATTATTCTTTCGCCCGGGCCTCAAGGCTATAAGCTCTACGCTCGCGAGATCAGCAAGCTGCGAATCCATCCTGAACTGGTCACCATTTCAACCTGTTACGGCGCGGGCAAGCGCCAGTATTCGGGAGAAGGACTGGTGGGTCTGGCCTGGGCTTTCATGCGCGTCGGCGCTCACCAGGTGGTTGCCGCTCTTTGGGAGGTGGATGACGAGTCAAACCCGCAGCTCATGGACCGGTTTTACAGCGAACTGACGAAGGGCAAGGATCCCGCAACCGCCCTGCGCGACGGCAAGCTGCAAATGCTGCGCTCGGGAACCTACCTCAAGGAGCCGTACTATTGGGCCTCCTTGCAGTTGTACTCGGGCTCGTAACCCGCCTCGCTGTCAGTTGCCTAAGCAGCCTGTTTCGCCCCCTGCCGCTCGTATCCCACGGCAGCGTAGTAGATTGCCCGGTCAAAGAACTGGTCCAGCAATTGCAGCATCTCCAACTCGCCGGAAAGCTGGCGCAGGTCTTCTGACATCGCGCTTTTCTTCAGGTACTCCCACAAATTCTCCTTGGTCAGCACAATCGTCCAGTACAGCTGGCTGAGCGGCACGCCCTGCTCCGCGCGCCGCGCCCCAATGGCTCGATATCGCGCCGCGATGTCTTCTTCCTGGCGCTTTTCCAGCCAGTCGCCGAGCTGGCCGTAAATTCCCTGCACCCGCTCTTTCAGTTCGGCAGGGGGGACATTGTGGTACTCGGGAAGAAACGGCGAGTTGCGCACCCTTTCCACGAGACCGGCGGCAAGGGCCTCGGAATTGTCTTCGATCAGCCGCACCAGCTTGTAGGTGAGAATCATGGCAGGACGCCTCCGAACGTCATGACAGGCTATTCTCTCCCATCGCCAGCCCTTCCGAGTGTGACGAACGCCACACTCAGCAGCGGCCTCATTTTCCCCGGCATCTCCCGCCCTCAGCCGGCTTTTTCAAATCGCCGGCCGGAGGGCCCCCGCTGTAAACGCGAAAGTTCCAGCAGGGCGAGGGCGCAGGCGTCTTCTTTTCTCGCAGCCTCGTGGCGGGCAACAATATGGAGAGAGCCTTCCCGGCGGATCACGCAATCCCACAGACTATCGGTTTGCGCTGCCTGGGGAGCGATGCTTGCCTGATAGGGGTAGCGGAAAATCTTCATCCCGTAGGGTCCTTTCTTGTCAGGAAAGAATTCTAGCGGGGCGCACCGGCGAAACGGCCCGTCCAAATGTTAAAAACAGGTTAAATTCCAGCCATGTCTGTGGAAACTGCGGTCATACGGGGCCCGCTTAAGCCTCAGTGGATCTTTCTGGCATCCGGGGTGGACGCGCCGGCTGGAAGCGAGAAACCGCGGAGCGCGATTCCAGGCAGTGTTACCGGCAATTTACCGCGCGGCTGGAGTTCCCCAAACAAGACCTTCACCGCGCTCAGCTCCGATGAATAGGCGGCGGAGAAAGTGCAGATGTAGGTTTGCACGTTGCTGAAGTCCAGCGCGACATAGGGGCTGCCCAGCGCCACGACTACAGTCTTTCGCGCGCCGGTGTTCAGAATCTGCTCCAAGAGACTGCCTGCTGCCTGTTGCAGGCCCACAGTGTTGACCAGCTTGCCGTCCACCATCACCTGCTTGGCCGCGGCCGGCGAGATATAAGCAGCCACCACAACTTTGCCTGCGTCCTTCACTGCCTGAAGAATCGTGCCGGAGAGCGCCGGCGCCAGATTGTTGTCCACGTAGAACACCGTTGCATCGGCCCGCCGCGCGCGCAACGCCGATTCAAACCCGTGTCCCCAGGGCCCATGCGCGCTGTCGGAAAAAATCACCGTCACCACGTTGACCGCGGGCGGCACCGGGGCCTGATAGGTTTCCCCTTCAGTTCTGGGTGGCTGCATCGGCGCAATCGGGATCACCTGGTGATTGTCGCGGACCAGCGTCACAGCATCGTCCGCCACCTGCTGGCTGAACTGCATGTCTTCCTGCCTGCTCACCAGGTAAGGGACCTGCCGCAGATCCACCAGCCGCGCCTTGTTAAGCCCTACGGACGCCTTCATCTCAAGGATCCTGCGGACCGCATCATCAATGCGCGACTCCGGAATTTCTCCGCTTCGCACCGCATCCACCACGCCGCGAAAAGCTCCGTCCAGGTCGGTGGGCAGAAGCAGCACGTCATTCCCCGCCTTCACTGCGTCCACGGCTGCGCGTCCCGCCGGGTTGGGCTGTCCCGGAGGATAGAGACCTGTGAGTCCACGCATCTCCAGCGCGTCGGTCACAACGGTCCCGGTAAACCCAAGCTGCTGCCGCAGCACTCCCTGGATCACGTTGGAAGAAATTGTGGCGACTTTGTGGGCATCAGGTTCCAGCGCAGGCACCACCACGTGCGCCACCATCACTGCATCGGCGCCGGCCTGGATGGCCTTGCGGAAGGGCGGCAGTTCAACGCTGTTTAACCTCTGTAAATTGGCGTCAACCCGGGCCACGCCCAGGTGCGAATCCGAGCCGGTGTCGCCGTGCCCGGGAAAGTGTTTGGCGGTGGTCAGCATGCCGTGCGCGCGGGCGCCGCGGATGAAGGCCGCCGCAAAGTCGCCGACCATATTGGGATCTTCTCCGAACGACCTTGTATTGATGATCGGATTCCGTGGATTGATATTCACGTCGGCAATCGGGAAGAAATCCCACTGGATCCCCAGGGCCCGCGACTCCTCCGCGACAATGGCACCGAATTTCTCTTCGTTCGCCGGATTGCCGGTCGCCCCGAAAGCCATGGCGTCGGGGAAAACCGGAACGGAATTCATGCGCATCGCCGGCCCGCGTTCGAAATCAGCGGCAATCAACAGCGGCAGTTTGGAGTCACGCTGCAACTGGTTGGACATCACAGCGCATTCCAGGGGCAGGCTCTTGAGCAGA
>DATIWA010000146.1:0-3263 GCA_035465515.1 Candidatus Limnocylindrales bacterium
CGCAAGCTGGAAGATTTTCCCGTGCAATACAAGGTGCATAGTCTGGCCGTGGACGAGCGCACGCACCGTGTCTATGCGCCGGAAGAGCAGGAGAACGGCAAGCCGGCGGCGCGAATGGTCATTTATGAAGCGATCACCGACAGATGATTCACCCGCGCACCGCGGGCAGGAATATGCGAAACCTTAACGGCGGTCTTGCCGGATCACCGGTGCTCAAGCAAGCGGTCAACCAATTCTGCAACGTGCTTTTCGATTTGCTCGGTGGTGAATTCGGCGGGAAAGCCGAAGCGCTCATGCAGGACCAGATCGCGGAGGAGACCTTCGAAACTCCCAATCAACGAAGAGCGCATCATCTGGACGTGGTGGACAGAAGCCTTTCCGCCCCATTCGGCATGGATCAGGCCATCCAGCATGGCCACCAGGTCCGTGTAGCTCTGGGTCAACATCACCATCTTGCTCTCCCGGCGTAGCCTTCGCCCTTCCAGCAGCATCAGGTCCCTGAGCTGGCGATCTTCCGTGAATAGCTGGATCAGAAAGTGGAGCAGCATTTTTAAACGCCTTCGCGGCGCCTGCACCGTTTGCAGACTGGGGAGTTGCATTCGCAGCCGGCCCCAGCCCTCCTCGAAGATTGCCTCCAGGAGATTTTCTTTCGTTCCAAAATGCTTGATTAACTGGGACTCGGTGGCTTTGGCCTCGCGGCAGATCGCTTCCGAGGTGGTATTTTCATAGCCGACGGCACAAAATAGATACTTGGCGGCGGCAATGATGCGTTCGCGTACTGAAGCGTCCGGACGGAATTGCAGATTGGCATCAGCCAAGGCGGCCTGCTTTCTCTACCCAGAATTCTGTTTTCCGGCATCTCAGGAAAACAGAAAAAAATTGTCCCAGAAGCCTCCCATTCGGGTGCCTTATTCTAAATGGAGGCCCCGCCAAGGGCAGAATAAATTTCTCAATCCATCGTTGTGCCAGGAAACCATGATGGATATGACACAGATCACACGTTTTGAGGTATGTACCCTGTTATCTTCGGGATCGGTCCGCTACCCCGCCCGTATCAAGGGCCGGCATAGCGTTCCCCAGGTGCGGAACAAATGCCGTCCCGGGGCCAAGCCAGACCACAAGGCCAGGAGTGAAGAATGGAAAGCGCCCTACTGATTCACCGCCTGCATTTTGCATTTACGGTAACCTTTCACTACCTCTTTCCCCAACTGACCATGGGTCTGGCCCCGCTTATCGTGGTGCTGAAGACCATGGCGCTGCGCACGCACAACGACCTGTACAACCAGGCCGCGCGCTTCTGGGCCAAAATCTTTGGCATCAACTTCATCATGGGCGTGGTCACGGGCATTCCCATGGAGTTCCAGTTTGGCACCAACTGGTCCCATTTCGCGCGCCTGACGGGAGGCGTCATCGGCCAGCCGCTGGTAATGGAAGGCGTGTTTGCGTTCTTCCTGGAATCGGCATTTCTGGGCCTGTTTCTCTATGGCGAAAAACGGCTCAGCCCCATCGGGCACTGGTGGGCGGGGTTTCTGGTATTTCTGGGCTCATGGCTTTCCGGTTATTTCATCATTGTGACCGACGCATGGATGCAGCATCCCGTGGCGTTCCAGCGCGCGGCCGACGGACAGTTCCAGGTCACCAGTTTCTGGGGGCTGCTGACCAACCCCTGGGCGGTGCTGCAATATGCTCACAACATGAGCGGCGCCGTGGTCACCGGAGCCTTTGTCATGTGCGCCATCGGCGCGTATTACCTGATTGAAGGCAAGTTTGAGGAATATGGCCGGGTCTTTCTGCGCGTGGGCGTGATTGCCGGGGTGATCGTGTGCATCCTGCAGATCTTTCCCACCGGCGACCTGCATGGGCGCTACATGGCAAAACACCAGCCGGTCACGACGGCAGCCATGGAGGGCCTGTTCAAAAGCGAAGCCGGGGCGCCGATCGTGATTATGGGACAGCCCGATGAAGAGCGGCAGACGATTGACAACCCGCTTGCGGTGAACAGGGTGCTCAGTTTCCTGATTTACGGCACTTTTTCCGCCGAAGTGAAAGGCCTGAACGAGTTTCCGCGGACCGACTGGCCGACCAACATCCCTCTTCTCTATTTCAGCTATCACATCATGGCCGGCCTGGGGACCATCTTTGTGGCGGTGATGGTCGTTGCCGCGTTCCTGCTCTGGCGCAACAAACTTTTTCAGTCGCGCTGGATGCTGTGGGTGCTGATGCTTTGCCTTCCGCTGCCTTACATCGCCAACACCGCCGGCTGGATGACCGCCGAGGTGGGCCGCCAGCCCTGGCTGGTTTACGGCCTGATGCGCACCACGGAAGGCTATTCAAAGTACGTTCACGCCGGCAATGGCTTGTTTACCTTGCTCGGCTTCATGGGCTTGTATACCGTTCTGGCAATCCTGTTTCTCTATCTGGTGCAGCATGAGGTTGAACACGGCCCATCGCCTGGAGCACACGGCGTTTTCCGGACGGGCAGTCCCATCACCACGGACGGAGGAGAGAAATAACCATGCTATTCATCTGGTTCTGGCTTGTAGCCATCATGATTACAGGTTACGTGGTGCTCGACGGTTTTGACCTGGGTGCAGGCGTGCTTCACCTGGTGGCGGCCAAGACCGACCAGGAACGCCGTACCGTGATTCGCACCGTTGGCCCGGTGTGGGACGGAAACGAAGTCTGGCTGCTGGCCGGCGGCGGCACGCTCTATTTTGCTTTTCCGCTGCTCTACGCTTCGGGCTTCAGCGGGTTCTACCTGCCGCTGATGATCGTGCTGTGGCTGCTCATCCTGCGCGGCATCGGCATTGAATTGCGCATGCACATGGAATCGCGCGTGTGGCGCGGATTCTTTGACGGATGCTTTGCCATATCGAGCTTGCTGCTGACCGTCTTTTTCGGCGCCGCGCTGGGCAACGTGATCCGGGGCGTGCCGTTGCAGAAAGACGGCTATTTCTTTCTGCCGCTGTGGACCAACTGGAACGTGGGCCCGCAGCCCGGCGTGCTCGACTGGTACACGGTAATCGCCGGAGTGGTGGCCCTGGTGGCGCTCACCATCCATGGCGCCCACTACGTGGCGATGAAGACCACCGGGGTCTTGCACGAGCGAATGCGGCGCATTGCCGCCGCGCTTTGGCCGGCGCTGGTCCTGATGACAATCGTCAGTCTGGTGGCGACCCTTGCCATTCGGCCGGAATTGCTCACCAACTACAGGCAATACCCGGTGCTGTACGTGGTGCCGGTGGCGGTGGCCGCGAGTCTGG